>JAZSIB010000159.1:0-7167 GCA_045533585.1 Lachnospiraceae bacterium
TGACCGGTGGTATCGGTGATTACTCCTATGAATTCGCTCTTTACCAAGCGGCTGTGTCCTGCGTATACGCGAAGGTTATCGAAGAGGCTGATTAGCCGGTTGAGACCGATGAGGATTAATTCGTATCGAATAACTGAATGAGTTGTAGAGAACCGTCGCAGGTTTGCGGCGGTTCTTTTTGTTCCGCTGTATGCGGGTGGGGTTCCTGCTCCGCGCAGTCTGCAAAGTTGTCCGATGCCGGGTCTGCGCGGACGGCTCATTCACGTGTGCTCTATTTGCGTTGCTTCGCGGTCCACTCGTATACCACCGCCTTCGCGGTACTCGGTCCCGTCTCGGGCAACGCAGCAACACGTTCATTCCCGCGTCTGCTCGAACGTCATCGGAGCAATCTTTACAGACTGCGCGGAGCAGGCAAACATCATCGGAGCAAAGTATTAAGACAAAGTATCGTTGGAACGATATCAGTAAAGCAAAGGTGACTGCTTTTTTCTTCCCAATCTGAAAATCTGTGATATACTTGTAAGTAAGACAGATATTTACAGAAGAAAAAAGCAATTTGATTTATAAAAAGTACACAGGGAGGAGCAGGTATGAAAAGAAAAACGATGAAACTGGTAGTTGTAATGGTATTCTTGTGCATAGGTTTATGCGCCTGTCAATCAGTGGGTGACGAAGTGAGTGTTACTAATGCTCCTACGGAGGGAGTGAAACCAACAGAACAGCCTGCCATAACATTGACATTGGCACCGGAAAACACGGATACTGTGGAACCGACGGAGGCACCACAGGTCACTCTGGAAGCAGAAATTACGCCTACAATACCACAGACCTTTGATGAAACCATTTCCGCTGCAAGAGTCGTGGTGGATGGTATCGTACATACCTGTGATATTTTTGAAGCTGGAGAACAGTGGTACATCTCTGCAGAAGATGCAAATGGTATTTTTGGAATCTCATCCGAAGATAACCATGTCGCTCTGGATGCTTATGCAAAAGAGAAAGATATCAGCTATGAACAGGATATCGTGTTGAATGCAGCTTATTTCAGTACATGGGAGCCATACGTTTCCATTGAAAACTCTTTTGATTTCGGACGAGCATTTTCGCTTGGTCTGGCACCGGAGGAGATGAAGACGAGAGCGTCGGAGCAGATTACTTCTTTTGAATTTCGTGGACTTTTGACTGAACTGGTTAACAAGCTGGCCCCGGATAAATTATCTTATTTTGATGAGAATGTAACAGATCATGATGTGCCAATGTCCAGAGGTCTCGGCTTTGTAATGGCTTATTATGCTGCCGTGAGTATTGGTGCTGATAATTATAATAATAATTTTGATAATTCCCGTGCGGATGGTGGAGATTTCTGGGATAGTGATTGGAACGAATATATAACGTTGTTTCCGACTGTATATGAAGGACCGGAATATTTTGTAGGGGATGATATAAGCGGATTCGCATGGGTGGAATGGGGAAATGTATATACCGCATCTCATCTGTGGTCTTTCTGGCACAGCTCTCCGGTTTCCGGTAATCTGATGTTCACCTTTGATGAGGAAGCAGGAACGATGCATAAACATGAGGCATTAACCGTACAGGAGGCTGTTTCCGTACTGACGCGTTTGTACGATAGTGTGGCCGGAATAGAGATGGTATCCATTTCGGATGCAGCCGTAACGGAAGGTTTTTCGGAAAGTCTTACGCCGGATCTGCGTGAGAAATTGGAGTCCGCTCCTGAGATTACAGCAGAGAATCATCCGGTTTGGACCGGACTCATTTTTGGGTATGCATATTACCGTCAGATAAATAATTATTCGAACGAAATGAGAAGCTGTGCAAATTTGGGTTTTAACAGTACCAGACTCCTGACAGATTATGAGCCGTTTTTTAATGGGGATGTTACCGAGGTTAATTTGACCAATATACAGACCTTGGATGAAATGGTGAAAACCGCGATTAAGTACAATCTTCACCTGAATATTTGTCTCTCCACAGTGCCGGGGCGTGAGGCATATAGTGATCCGGTAACATTTACTTCCGAAGGCTCTTTTGACTTGTTTATCAATGAAGTGAAACAGGAACAGGTGAACCGTCTGTGGGCTGCACTTGCAAAACGATATGCAGAGGTTCCCAGTGCATATTTATCATTTACACCGTTTTGGGAGGCCGCCAATTACAACTTGAGTACCGGACTTCCTGCACCGGACTATACGATGGAGGATATCGGGAACTATTTGGTTGAGGTGGTAGAGGCAATTCGTGAACAGGATGGGGAACGATTGGTTATATATGAACCGACAGCATTAAACGGGTACAATGACATTATAGAGCAAAATTCTGTGGTAAAGGAATGCGTAGAGGATGTCGAAAACATCATAATCTCCTATAATTTCTGTGAAACGCCGTATGTATATGCCAATATGACAGCTACCGAGGGAGAGCATATTGATAACAATAACCACAGTTTGTTCCTGCCGCAATACCCGAATTATATCTATTCTGTTGGATTTAATATGAACGCAGATTATCCGATTACGTTTACCGGAATTCTTCCTGCCGGTACGGTACTGGACATCTACGTGAAAAAGAGCTGGGGAACTACATTGAGTATTGCTGCAGATGGTGAAAACATATACAGTGAAGAGATTCAGCAAGGGGAGTTCGAAACGAGTGAACTGGTATCGGTATACTATCCGTATGCTACCAGTGAGAAGAAAGTCAGCGTAACACTGGAGAAGGACGCGAAAGAAATCGTGGTTTCCTGTACGAACGACGGAATAGAACTTTCAGGCATGGATGTATATCTGCCGGAAGAGTACGCAGTGGAGCGTTGGTATACGGCGACTACTTACGATGTGTATATGGGGTATGAGGAAGAAGCGGGTGTAAAATTAAAGAAAACTTCCCGTATTATGATTTCGCCGAATGATTATAACTATTTAACTAATATTGAAATTCTGGAGGATGTATCGTTTAAGACCGGAAAAGTGTGGGCTGAGGCATCCAAAGAAACAATAGAGCAGTGGGGAAAACATATTTCTGAATTTGATGGAAATTGTGTAGTGCGTTACGAAGGAGCATGCTTTAACGGCGCTGTATGGGAGTACATGTATTCCTATTACCGTGATTTGCTGGATATGTTTGTGGAAAAAGGTCTTTCCTGGTGGAGTGGTGACTGGCACTGGATGACTTATGACCATACGAATAATATTGGTGGTGTACCAACTGTTTTCTATGATGATAATCCGCATTTCAACATAGAATTACTGAAATTATTGCAGGCGCATCAGAACAGTGAGCGGGTGCCCGGCACGCAGGCTGTTGAAGAATAAGCATTCAATTGCGTACATAATAAGTTCAACTTGCAATTTGTAGAAAATTGGAATATAATGATTTTGCGGTATTTTGTTCTGACGGGAAGAAAGGCAGGATAATTTTGCAACAATTAAATGTCAGAACCAAAAAATACATAGGCAGGAATGATCGTTTTGCCGACCTGTGTAATTACTATCTTTTTCACGGAGAACCGGTGATTCAACCGGAGAGCCTTGTTGAAAAGGATGTCACGGAACTGGGAATTCCGTTTACGGAGAAAGGGAGCCGGACGATAGAAAAAGTCCGCGACCTGTTAAGAACCTGTGCGATAAAGAGTGCAGATGGCGTTACATATCTGATCATCGGGATTGAAAACCAGTCGGATATTCACTATGCGATGGTTGTAAGGAACATGGTGCAGGATGCGCTGAATTATGCCGCGCAAGTGGAGGCGGCAACAGTGAAACACCGCCAGGATAAAGACCTGAGGGGCAATGAGTTCTTGTCAGGATTTGCAAAAGATGATAAACTGATGCCGGTGGTTACCATTACCTTGTACTGGAAAGCAGGTGCATGGGACGGACCGAGAAGTTTACACGAGATGTTTAATGTACAAAAGGATGAAATATTGAAATATGTTCCGGATTATCGGATGAATCTGATTGTGCCGGATGAGATAAAGGATTTTGAATTATTCCGGACAGAGTTGGGTACAGTATTGGAGTTCTGTCAATGTTCAAATGATAAAATTCGTATGAGGAAACTGATACAGGAGAAAAAGGAAGAAGGCGTCCGTCTGGAGAAAGAGGCGTATGACATGTTAACAGAATGTTTTAAAGTCGGAGTGGAAGAACTCAAAGAGGAAGGAGAGAAGATTGACGTGTGTAAAGCATTTGAAGATTGGGCTGCAGAGGAACGTGCGGAGGGAAGAGCAGAAGGAAGAGAAGAAGGAAGAGCGGAAGGAGAGGAACGCTTAGGAAAGCTTATTTGTGTGCTGTTGAGTCAAAGTAAGGTTGAGGAAGCAAAGAAAGTTGCAGAGGATGTAGGTGTACGTAAGGAATACTACACCCTATATAACATTTAGCTAACAGAGGAGGGTCCGCTTGAAGAAGCGGAACACTCCTTTTGTTTGTGTGCAAACTGTTGTGCGAATTAGTTTGTCACGCCATATTATTATAGTCTTTATCAATCTCAATCACGGCAAAATAGCGTTCATCAATGTTATGGATATACTCTGCAAAACTGCTACGCAGTTCTTCGTCTGTCATGGAGAAACGGAACGGAACGAGCACATCAAAGATGATATTCGTGTGGGTCGGACCGTCTACCATGCGGAAGTCATGGATGCTTAAGGTATCGCTGAGGGAATTCGCATAGTCGCGGATGATGCCTTTCAGTTCATTCAGCTTCTCGTCATTAGTGACGATGGGGTCCATGTGAATGACTGCGTGGGCACCGGTCTTTTCAATGAGTTCACGCTCGATGTTGTCGATCGTATCGTGAATCAGGGAGAGGTCACTGTCTGCGGATACTTCAGCGTGGAGGGAAATCATCTGGCGGCCCGGTCCGTAGTTGTGTACGATAAGGTCGTGGATACCGAGAACTTCCGGATGGGAATTTACAATTGTCTCAATTTCTTCGATGAATTCCGGTTCCGGCGGCTGTCCGAGCAGCGGACCGATGGTTTCCTTCAGGGCGGTAACACCGGAGATGAAGATGAATACCGATACGAGGATACCGCACCAACCGTCGATGGCAAGTTCTGCATAAGCTCCGATTAAGGTGGAAGCGAGTACTACGATGGTGGAGAGCGTATCACTCAGGGAGTCCTTTGCAGTCGCACGCATCGCAACAGAGTTAATTTTCTTGCCGATGGAGAAGTTGTAAAACATGATATAGAGCTTTATAAGGACTGCTACGAGCAGAATTACGATAGAAAGGGTAGAACCCTGTATCAATTGCGGATGAAGTATCTTATCAATCGAGGTCTTTGCAAGCTCATAACCCATGATAAGGATGGCGATGGATACGAAGAGTCCTGAGATGTATTCCATCCGGCCGTGACCGAAGGGGTGCTCCGGGTCGGGCTTCTGACCTGCAAGGCGGAAGCCGAACAGCGTGATGATGGACGAGCCGGCATCGGCGAGGTTGTTGAATGCGTCCGCCGTAATTGCGATGGAACCGGTCAAGGTTCCGGCAAGGAACTTAACTGCGAAAAGGAACAGGTTCAGGATGATGCCGCAGATACCGCAAAGCATGCCGTAGGCGCGACGGACAGCGGCATCCTTAAAGTCAGTACGGTTCGGGATGAAGAGTTTTGCTAATAATGAAATCATAATGTTCTCCGTTTCGTAATATGTTATATATTTATTTCAGTGAAAAAGAATAATGTTGCCCAAAGGGATTCTTTTGGTAATACATAAGTATATTAAAAAGAATAACCTACATAATTCTAGCATGTAAAACTGCAGTTAGACAAGATTTACCGTACTTGAGTTTCCACAGTTTGTAAACAACAACAGGAATATGGCACAGCAATATCATGTAATGCATTGTCGCTTTCACCTGTGTGTAGTGTGAAAATATTTTCACACGATGATATGCTGTGTCAAATTCCGTATGGATACTAATGAAAAAAATACAGAAACTCAAGTAAAATTAGTGGTTGAAATAAACGAGGAATATATGTATACTTGTGTATACGCGTTTGAATACCGCGGAATAAACCATGCGACAGTCACAGTGAGTTTCCGGATGGGACAAACAGGAACGAATTAAGAAGTGAGGCAAGATGGCAGAGTATCGTATTATCAAAACCGAGGGACACGCAAAGCGCGCCGAGTTCAAGACCGTACACGGGACCATACAGACACCGGTATTTATGAATGTCGGAACCGCAGCTGCCATCAAGGGTGCCGTTTCGGCGATTGACCTGAAGGAGATCGGAACACAGGTTGAACTTTCGAACACCTATCATTTGCATGTGCGTCCGGGTGACAAGATAGTCAAGCAGATGGGCGGTCTGCATAAGTTCATGAACTGGGATAAGCCGATTCTGACCGATTCCGGCGGATTCCAGGTGTTCTCGCTGGCCGGGTTGAGGAAAATCAAAGAAGAAGGCGTAACCTTCCACTCGCATGTGGACGGACGGAAGATATTCATGGGACCGGAAGAGAGTATGCAGATTCAGTCGAATCTTGCTTCCACGATAGCGATGGCATTTGACGAATGTGCACCGTATCCTTCGAGCCGTGAGTATATGGAAAAGTCGGTCGCACGTACTACGCGTTGGCTGGAGCGATGCAAGACGGAGATGAGACGTCTGAATTCTCTGGAAGATACCATCAATAAGAATCAGCTCCTGTTCGGTATCAATCAGGGCGGAACTTACGAGGATATCCGCATCGAGCATGCAAAACAGATTGCCGAGATGGATCTGGACGGCTATGCGCTTGGCGGACTGGCGGTAGGTGAGTCGCACGAGGAGATGTACCGTATCTTAGATGAGACTGTGCCGTATCTTCCGAAGGACAAGCCGGTATATCTCATGGGCGTCGGAACTCCGGCGAATATCTTAGAGGCAGTAGAACGCGGTGTGGATTTCTTTGACTGTGTATATCCGACACGAAACGGACGTCACGGACATGCTTACACGAATCAGGGCAAGCGTAATCTCCTGAATGCACGGTATGAGACAGATGACCGTCCCATCGAAGAGGGCTGTCAATGTCCGGCATGCTGCAACCACAGCCGTGCCTATATCCGTCATCTCCTGAAGGCAGGAGAAATGCTTGGGATGCGCCTTATGGTCTTGCATAATCTGTATTTCTATAATACAATGATGACAGAAATCCG
>JAZSIB010000266.1:0-4484 GCA_045533585.1 Lachnospiraceae bacterium
AAACCGGAGTACAACTTTGATACCGGTATTGCCCAGACCATAGACTGGTATGTAGCGAATGAGCCGTGGTGGAAGAATGTGGTAAGTGGTGAGTACAGCAAGTATTTCGAGTCAATGTATGGGAAGAGATTGCAAAATGGGAACGAGTGATGCCTGCGATAAGGGGGAAGGCCGTTGCAGATGGTATAAGGCGTGAGAGGTCAAAGGACGCAGGCAAGTGCAAAGATGGACAGGGAGTGTGCACGAATGAATGACAAAATACGTGTATTGGTAACCGGAATCAGAGGCCAGCTCGGGTTTGATGTAGTGAAGGAACTGTCGCGCCGTGGTTTGGAGCCGGTCGGTGTCGGCAGGGAAGAGATGGATATTACGGATGCTGCTGTAGTGGAGCGCGTCATCACAGAAGCAAAGGTACAGGCGGTGATTCACTGTGCTGCGTACAATGCCGTGGATAAGGCAGAAGAGGATGAGGAAAACTGTCGTAAGGGCAATGTGGACGGAGCGCGGAATATTGCTTCTGTTTGTAAAAAACTTGATATCAAGATGCTGTATGTGAGCACGGACTATGTGTTTGACGGCTCGGGGAAGCAGGAGTGGACACCGGAGGATAAGCCGGCTCCACTTGGTGTGTACGGAAGGTCCAAGCACGATGCGGAGCTTGCAGTACAGGAGCTTCTTTCGAAGTTCTTTGTGGTACGTATCTCGTGGGCATTTGGTGTGAACGGCAACAATTTCGTCAAGACGATGCTACGGCTCTCCGAGACGAGAGACCGTCTGTCGGTGGTAAACGACCAGGTGGGGTCACCGACCTTTA
Source organism: Lachnospiraceae bacterium (assembly GCA_045533585.1). Classification (GTDB taxonomy): domain Bacteria; phylum Bacillota; class Clostridia; order Lachnospirales; family Lachnospiraceae; genus SZUA-448. The sequence goes on from JAZSIB010000266.1 coordinate 815, forward strand.
CAGAGGATCTTGCAGTTCTGCTGGTGGACATGATACAGACGGAGAAGTACGGGATCTATCATGCGACGAACGAAGGGGATTGTAGCTGGTACGAGTTTGCCTGTGAGATCTTCCGCATGGCGGGGAAGACGATAACCGTGACGCCGGTAACGACAGCAGAGTATGGGGCGAAGGCACCGCGACCGCTGAACAGCCGGATGAGTAAGGATAAATTAGTTGAGAACGGATTTAAGCGTCTGCCGCATTGGCAGAGTGCACTGGAGCGTTATCTGACACAGCTTGGGGAGATGAAATAATGGGACAGATTACAGTAACAAAAGACGTGAACGGAATACAGGGACTGATGCTCATTGAGCCATCTGTTATTGTCGGTGAGCGAGGGTACTTCATGGAGAGCTACAACTACAGGGACTTTGCGGAGGCAGGGATTGACTGTACTTTTGTGCAGGATAACCAGTCTTCTTCGAAGAAGGGTGTATTGCGAGGGCTGCATTATCAGATAGAGCATCCGCAGGCGAAGCTGGTGCGAGTAATCCGCGGGGAAGTATTCGACGTGGCGGTGGATCTGCGTGAGGGCTCAGCTACTTTCGGAAAGTGGTTCGGAGTACGGCTGTCGGAGGAGAATAAGAAACAGTTTTTTGTACCGGTAGGCTTTGCGCACGGGTATCTGGTATTGTCGGATTATGCTGAATTTTGTTATAAGGTGACGGATTTTTATCATCCGGGTGATGAGGGCGGACTGTTGTGGAATGACCCGGAGATTGGTATCGATTGGCCGATGCCGGAGGGTATGAGCATAGATGAGATTCAGTTGTTGGAACGCGACCGTAACTGGAGCGGAGTTGCAGAATATTGCAAAGTACGCGGGATTGAGTGGTAACCGTTGATAATTGTAAAAAGAATGCCGGTTATGGGAAATAGAATGGGCAAGCGGATTATCATGATAATGGAGCAATCGTATATATGAAGAATAGAAACGATAAAGTAACGAAGAAAACAGAATTGACAAAGCGGGACATCCGGAGTCTGATACTTCTGGTGTTGATTACAGCAACACTGGTGTTTATCTGGACGAATTCGATGGAGGCACCGGCAGAATCCAGCGAGAAGAGCCAGTGGGTGATGAAGCTGCTGACCCCGTTTCTGGAACTTTTCGTGGGAAAAGGAAATGTTACCGAGTTTCTGGTACGGAAGCTTGCACACTTCTGTGAATTCGGACTGCTTGGCTGTGAGCTGTCTCTGATGTTGATTTTACGAAGGCGACAGACTTTGCAATGGTATGTGAATATCGCGATGTTTGCATTTGTTGTGGCGGCATTGGATGAGACGATTCAGATTTTTGCAGACAGGGGTTCGTCACTTGTGGACGTGTGGATTGATTTTGCAGGAGCGGCGACCGGAATTGTGGGAATTTATATTCTTCATGCAATCGGTCGGCACTTTATACGCCGGAAGCGGGCAATACAGTAAAAATACAAAGCGGAAGAATTGGCTTCATACCGATTCTTCCGCTTTTGATATTTTTATCAGTTCTGTCCGTAGTAAGCGTTTGCGCCGTGTTTTCTTAAGTAGTGCTTGTCAAGAAGTTCCTGCTGCATCGGAGGGAGCTGACCACCGGAGAGGGAGAGATTGTGCCATGCCATGAAGGCAACTTCCTCGAGAACGACTGCGTTGTGTACTGCGTTGTGCGGGTCGGTTCCCCAGGTGAACGGGCCGTGGCTGTACACGAGAACTGCCGGTACATCGTCCGGATTGATGTTGCCGGACCGGAAACGCTCGATGATTACGGAACCGGTCTCTTTTTCGTATGCACCCTTAATCTCTTCGGGTGTCATCTTGCGGGTGCAGGGAATCTCGCCGTAGAAATAATCTGCCTGCGTGGTGCCGAATGCCGGGATACCTCTGCCGGACTGTGCGAAGGTGGTTGCCCAACGGGAATGGGTATGTACTACACCACCGATGTTCGGGAAAGCCTTGTACAGTTCAATATGGGTTGCGGTATCGGAAGACGGTTTGTAACGGCCTTCTACACGGTTGCCGTCAAGGTCAACTACTACCATATCGTCTGCCGTCATGGTATCATATTCTACGCCGGAGGGCTTGATAACGACAAGACCTTTTTCACGGTCAATACCGGATACATTGCCCCAGGTAAAGGTGATCAGACCGTGCTTCGGCAGTAACATATTTGCTTCATATACTTCTTTTTTTAATTGTTCTAACATGAGAACCTCCTATATGTATGTTTATGAGCGTTTATGCTTACCTACTTTGTTTTGCGTAAGTTGTTACGCTGCGTAATAACTTACGCATGCGTACATATTATAACATCTGTCCGACGTGTGTCAATGTGATTTGCAGTATGAGAGTTTGATTAAGAACGGCTTAGAATCACGGAGCGGCGGTTGACAGAAGTACGAAGAACAGTTTACAATGCGTTTGTGTTGCAACACGATAGTGGGTTTATGTTAATAGTGATAATAGGGTAGGTTATTGATATGTCTTTATTTTTTGTAAATATACGATTTCAGATAGCAGCAATCTGCTTTTTTGCGATTATTTTGTTCAGTTATATCCGGATGCAGAAGATGGCGTCGTGGTCGACCAGACTGTTTAACCGTATGATGGTTGGGACAGGCGTGAATCTGGTACTGGATATCATTACGGTTTATACGGTAACGCATATGGATATCGTTCCGATGTGGCTGAATAATCTGTTCCATCGGTTGTTCGTTCTTACGCTGGTGAGTGTTATGCTGACGTTGTACTTATATATAGAAGCAATCGGAAGAAAGCAAAGGCGTTTTACATGGAAACAGATGTTGCCGCGTTTTATACCGTATTATGCGGCCATTGGCGTAATCCTGTTCGGAGAAATCAAGTACTATTGCGGGCCGGATGGAGCATATTCGTATGGATTGATGCCGTCTGCCGTGTATTTTATAGCGGCAATTTATACGGTTGCAGTGCTGGTGAGTGCTGTGCATTTTAATAAGACGTTGCAGAAGGAACGCTTGATTACCATTGTAATCGGAACCGGGATTTGGCTGTTGGCAGTGTTGTTACAGTTGTTCATTCCGACCCTGCTGATTTCCGGTCTTGCTCTGGTCTTGTTAATTTTCTTCTTCTATCTCTTTTTTCAGAATTCAGGAGCGTTGCGGCATTCTGCAACGGGTATCTTCAATGAGCAGGCACTGAAGTTTGCTTTGGATGAGGATACGGCGGCAGGAAAACCCTTCTATGTAATAAATGTTTTGCTGAAGGATATGGCAGAGCTGAGAGGGCTGCTTGGAGAAAATGTCAGCAACCGGATGTTAACGGATCTGGCAAAAGAGCTGACAGAAGCGGCAGATAGCAATGTTTATTACTTTTCCGATGCGTTTCGTCTGATTCTGCATTCAGAGAGTGAAGTGGAACAGAAGCTGCCGCTGATACAGCGGTGCTTTGCCGGAGAACGGACAGAGAATAACGTAAGAGTAGGGCTTACAGCTTCGTATTATGTGCTGGAATGTCCGAAGTTTGCAGAGACCATAGAGGACATACAGGAGCAGGATGCGTTCCTGAACCGTTATGTGTTGCCGACGATGACAAACGGCCAGACCGTGATGGTAAACGACGAGATTATTCAAAAGTTCCACCGCAGCATTGCGGTGAGCAATCTGGTGGCAGA
>JAZSIB010000068.1:0-12802 GCA_045533585.1 Lachnospiraceae bacterium
CCGATGAGTGGGGAAGAAATGAGAGCAAAACTACTTTAATGAAGAAAAGAGGGATTCCTCGAGTCAGTGTATGACTTAGGGAATCCCTTTTTGATGTGTCAGTTACTTTGGATTTGCAAACACGAAGCGGTTATTTTGTGCAATCACCGTAACACTGGCAGTAGCGCTGCTTCGTCTCGCTGACCTTCTTTTCTTCCGCTGCCGGGGTCGGATAATAGCCCTTGTCGTGCATGCAGCAGAATACGTCCTGCTGGATATCGTGTTCCTCTTCAAGGATGTCTAACATCACCTGGCGGACGTTTTCATGAACACATTCGTTTGCAAAGGTGTTGAAGTGTCCGGTAGAAGCCTTCTGTGCGGCGAGTGCATCGCCGAGGATTTCTTTTTCTGTAAATGTCTGACTCATAAATTCCTCCATGTTAATTAATTCTTACGACGGTTAGCCCAATAACTTGTAGAGTGAGTTGAAGTGCTGCTGATGTCTCTCGGAAATGTTGGTAAACTTGTCCTTCAATTCCGTGTCAGTGGTCTGCTCAGCGAGCATCTTGAACTTCTTGGTGAGAAGCTCTTCTTCTGAGAGAAGGTCATTGATGGAGGATAATTCTTTTTCTGATAACTGCATGTGGTTCTCCTTTCCGTTTTCGGTTGCGCAGGATGCCAGACACTTGGGGGCGAAACGTTGTCTCCAAGTGAGTTTGTCCTACGGACACCGGTAGATTACAGACTCAGTATTTACCAAAACAGGAGATTTTATACGTGGTTACTCTTCCGCCTGCTTTGAAGCAGTAAGCTTATTTAACAGGGAAATCATCAATATTTAAATTCATATAAATTTCCTTTCTGTGATGTCACAATGGAACGGTCACGTCAGTAATAAATAATTAGTCTGCAGTGTATCAACACGATTCGTTCTGTACAGCTTCTGTATATTTTCTATATAACTTCTTAACAAGCCCCTTTGAACAATGCGGAAAAAAAGGCAAATAAGCGAAATGCTTAACGATAGTTTAACGGGCTTGCGGTTGTATTCACATTTTGAAATATGGTATAATCCGTGCGACAGCAAATGATATCTTTTGACAGAAACAGGAGTAAGACTGAGAGCAAATGGGACAGGGAAAGAAGCTGGGGAAACGGTGGAAAAAATGGATTTCATTTTCGGGGAAGGATTGCGCCACAATGTTTGGAATCCTTTTTGTTGCGTGGGCGACTTGTGAGATATTTATGATTGTGGAACCGGAAGCCGCCAGTACATCCATGGTGTTCTTGTTTGCGGTGTTTCTGGTGTCACGTTTTACGGAAGGATATCTGTACGGAACCGTAGCATCGGTAATCAGCATTGTATTAGTAAATTTCTTCTTTACAGAACCGATATTCGGATTGAATTTTACGATGGCAGGATATCCGCTGACCATCGGATGTATGCTTGTAGTGGCGATTACAACAGGTGCTCTGACGACGCAGACTAAACGACAGAATGAGGTCAAATTAAGTGCGGAAAAAGAAAAAATGCGCGGCAATCTGCTGCGTGCCGTATCGCATGATATCCGGACCCCGCTGACTTCGATTATGGGTGCGAGCTCTGCACTTCTGGATAACACAGGAGAGATTGCGTCAAGTGAGCAGACAAAGCTGGTTCGCGGAATTTATGAGGAAGCGCAGTGGCTGTTGCGTATGGTGGAAAATCTGTTGTCAGTAACCAGAATTGACGAGGAGCATAAGGCAGATATCCAAAAGACGGAAGAGGCAGCGGAGGAAATCCTTGCAGAGGCTGTGGCAAAGTTTCGGAAACGTTATCCGGACATGGAAGTCCGGGTTAAAGTACCGGAGGATTATATTCAGGTTTCGGTGGATCCGATTCTGATAGAACAGGTTCTGATTAATCTTATGGAAAATGTAGTACATCATGCAGGAAATGTGAACTGCATTATGGTGGAATTGAAAAAAGAATCCGGCGTGGCCGTGCTTGAGGTGGCTGATGACGGAAACGGGATTAAAGAGGATATATTACCGTACATTTTTTCCGGGAGTTTTTATCACAATTATGAGGCAGGAGGAGATAAACGCAGAAATATGGGAATCGGTCTCTCTGTGTGTCAGACGATTGTAAAAGTACACGGCGGAACGATGACGGCAGAGAACAAGAAAAAACCGGAGACAGGTGCAATATTCCGATTTACTTTGCCGGTTGACGGGACAGAGGAGAAGTGACGTAAGTGTTTGCATCAAACGCTTACAACGATGAATACAAATGTGGAAGGTATAGCAGAAAGGAAACAAAAATGGGAAATAAGTGTACGATATTATTAGTGGAAGACGATAAGAATGTGGCAGGGTTTATTACAACAATTTTAACGGCAAATCAATACAAGGTTGAGCATGCAAGAACCGGAAACGAAGCGAAGCATATGGCGGCGACGTATTGTCCGAATCTGATTATTTTGGATCTTGGACTTCCGGATATGGATGGGATGGATGTACTGGTGAGTCTCAGAACATGGACACAGACTCCGGTGATTGTAGTGTCGGCCCGTTCTTCCCAGCAGGATAAGGTAAAGGCGTTGGACCTTGGTGCGGATGATTATGTAACAAAGCCGTTTGGAACCGGTGAACTGTTGGCGCGTGTGAGGACGGCACTTCGTCATGCGCGGAATGCGGAGGGAAGATTTTCGCCGGAGATACCGGCACAGTTTCGCAGTGGGGATTTGTTGCTTGACTTTGACAAGCGCAGAGTGATGCTGGACGGGAAGAATGTACATCTGACCCAGACGGAATACAATATAGTAACTTTACTGGCGCGGAATGCGGGCAGGGTGTTGACGTATGATACGATTATTCGCAGTATCTGGGGTCCGAACAGTGGAACAGACAATCAGATTCTGCGTGTGAATATGGCAAATATCCGCCGCAAGATGGAGCAGAATCCGGGAGAACCTAAGTACATATTTACGGAAATGGGTGTCGGATACCGTATGGTAGAGAGCGAAATCTAAAGAAAAGTAACAAATCAAACATTTATCGCTGAAATCTCTCTTGCATTCTGCTGATAATTCTATAAAATGGAACTATACGCAAAACGGAATGAAGAGTTTTGTTTTACAGCAGAAAGGTATAGGTGTTAAGGATGAATCAAAGTGAAGCAAAAGCGATAATTTTGGAAGGAAAAGCCGCACTTGGTATTGAGTTCGGTTCGACCCGTATCAAAGCAGTATTGGTAGATGCAGCAAATAAAGTGCTTGCAATGGGAAGTCACGATTGGGAAAACCGTTATGAGAACGGCGTATGGACCTATAGTCTTGAGGACATCTGGGGTGGTCTGCAGGATTGCTACGCAAGCCTTTTGAAGGATGTAAAAGAAAAATACGATGCAGAGATTACGAATCTCTCCGCACTTGGTTTCAGTGCTATGATGCATGGCTATATGGCATTTGATAAAGAAGACAAGCTGCTTGTACCGTTCCGTACCTGGCGTAACACGATTACAGAGCAGGCTTCCGTGGAACTGACCGAGCTGTTTAATTTCCACATCCCGCAGAGATGGAGTATTGCACATCTGTATCAGGCAATTCTGAACAAAGAGCCGCATGTGAAGGACATCACCCATGTTACTACACTTGCAGGTTATGTACATAAGAGCCTGACCGGTAAGAAGGTACTCGGTGTTGGTGAGGCATCCGGTATGTTCCCGGTAGATTCCGCAACGAAGCAGTTTGACAAGAAGATGCTGGAGCAGTTTGCGTCACTTGACAATGTAAAGGCATTTGACTGGAATATCGAAGAGATTCTTCCGGGCGTACTTGTGGCAGGCGAGAACGCAGGCTTCCTTACCGAGGAAGGAGCAAAACTCTTAGACGTAAGCGGCAAGCTGCAGGCAGGCTGCCCGCTGTGTCCGCCGGAAGGTGACGCAGGAACCGGTATGGTAGCAACCAACAGTGTTGCAGAGCGCACCGGTAATGTATCCGCAGGTACTTCCGTATTTGCCATGGTAGTTATGGAAAAGCCGTTATCCAAGGCTTACGATGAGATTGATATCGTAACCACCCCGACCGGTGAGTCTGTTGCGATGGTACACTGCAACAACTGTACTTCCGACCTGAATGCATGGGTAAATATCTTCCGTGAGTTTGCAGAGAGCTTCGGAATTGAAGTAGATATGGGCAAGCTGTTCGGTACGCTTTACAACAAAGCGCTGGAAGGCGATGCAGATTGTGGCGGATTACTTGCGTACAACTACTTCTCCGGCGAGCACATTACCGGTTTTGAAGAAGGTCGTCCGTTGTTCGTTCGTACACCGGAGAGCAAGTTCAATCTTGCAAACTTCATGAGAACGCATCTGTTTACTTCTCTCGGCGCGTTGAAGACCGGTATGGATATCCTGCTTGATATCGAGAAAGTACAGTTGGATAAGATTTACGGACATGGCGGTCTGTTCAAGACCAAGGGCGTAGGTCAGGGTATCCTGGCAGCAGCCATCAACACACCGGTTTCCGTAATGGAGACGGCGGGTGAAGGCGGTGCATGGGGTATCGCAGTGCTTGCTTCTTATATGGTAAATCGTGCAGAGGGAGAAACACTTGCAGATTACCTGAACAATAAGGTCTTTGCAGGACAGAAGGCACTGGATATGGCACCGAAGGCAGAAGATGTAGAAGGCTTCAATCAGTTCATGAAGCTGTATACCAAGGGCCTTGCAATTGAACGTGCCGCAGTAGAAGCGATGTAAGGACAGTATTTTGGGTTGTGAGAAAAAACGTCTCACAACCCTTTTTTCATCTCTGTGTACTTGTTGGAAGGGCTTTCTTGTGTTATACTTAAAAATAACTATTAAATTGGGACATTAGTACAAAAACAGAAGACAGAAAGAAGCGGAGATATTTATGCAGTGGAATATATCCTTTGATATTTGTGCATTTGTAATACTGGCACTGTTTTGCGGCTACACATTGATTATGAAACGGTTCAGGAGCAGACTGAACCGGATTTATGATGCAATGTGTGTTATTGTGCTGAGTTCTGTTATTCTGGATGTTCTGGCTGTGTATTTTGTGGAGTACATTGAGATTGTAACTCCTTATGCGGTATATGCGGCAAAGATGCTTTATATGTTGTCGATTAATACACTTGCAGTAGGATTGTATTGGTACGTAAGAGAGATGACCAATGCGAAAAAACTGTCCATAATTATGCTTGTGATACATATGCTGCCGTTTCTGCTGGATGTGTTCTTAATTCTGTCTACTCCATGGCTGAAGTTGTCTATATATATTGATGAGAATAACGTATACCACTATGGTCCGTTTGCACAATTCTTATATATCTTAAGCGGATACTATATTTTGCTGAGTCTGATACATATGCTCCGCAACTACAGAAAGATTGCGAAACAGTGTCGCTTTGCCTTTGCATTTTTCTATATTGTTCTGGTTGTTGCATTGGCAATTCAGTCCTTCTATCCGGAACTGCTGCTGGTTGGTATTGCCAGCGCCTCGGGTCTGATTGCGTTTTATTTGGCTCAATTGAATCCAAATGTTGGAATTGACAGCGAGACAAAGGTGTTTAATAAAGATGCGTTTTATATGAGTATGGCAAGTCATATCAGCGAGGGTGCAGACTTCAGTGTAGTTGCTTTTGAACCGGATGCATTTGAGGAGTTTGCAGAAAAGCATGGAGAGACCACGGCAAAAGAGATGCTTCGCGCGATAGCAGATTTTTTGACGGAGCTGGTACATGCACAGGCAGTATACCGTCTGGATGACAACCGATTTGCGATATTGTTGGGACGAAAGGATCGTTCCGTACCGGAAGAAACGATTACGAAGTATTATTATGCTTCTCAGGTGTTTGCCGGGAATCCGTCCGGAAATGAAACGACAGAAGACCGTATTGTATTACAGGCATTGTTGGAGCGCTTTGACCAGCCGTGGTTTCTCGGTGATGAGGCATATACCTTGACTGCCAGTATCTGCTTTTTAACTTATCCTGAGGATGCTACCCGTGCAGACGAGGTGAACGATATGATTGATACTTCACTCCGTCAGGCAAGGGATATCGGAAGCGGAACGATTATCTATGCTTCCGAATATATCAGAACTCGAGAAAAATATATTAGTGATTTGCAGGAAAAACAGACGGAGCTCGAGGAGATGACACGCAGGGCAGAGCATGCCCGACTGACCGCAGAACAGGCAGACAGCTCAAAGACACGTTTCATTGCCAATATGTCACACGAAATCCGTACACCGATGAATGCTATCGTTGGTATGACGGAGCTGGTACTGCGTGATGAAGTAAATGAACAGGTGCGAAGAAATGTAAAGAATATTCAGAGCGCGGGCAACACGCTGATTACGCTGATTAATGATATTCTTGATTTCTCCAAGATGGAAGCAGGCAAGCTGGAAATTGTGAACCAGGTGTATGATTCTGTTTCTCTGTTGAACAATGTTCTGAGTGTGGCGACAACACGTATGGTGGGCAACAACCTGAATCTGATTGTAGATGTAGATCCGACTCTGCCGTCACAGTTTATCGGCGATGAGATTCGTCTGCGTCAGATTATTACCAACCTTTTGAGCAATGCGATTAAGTATACGGAAAAAGGTTCGGTGACCTTACAGGTGCGCTGGTCCATGATAGAAAATGATGCGGAAAGCGACGAGAACCAGATGGCGTTGCTGAAGGTAAGTGTAATCGATACAGGCTGTGGTATCCGTGAGGAAGACAGGGATAAGCTGTTCAAGAGTTTTGTGCGGATTGAGGAACGCAGAAGCCATCTGATTGAGGGAAGCGGCTTGGGTCTTTCCATCTGTAAGCAGTTGCTGGATCTGATGGGTGGTGAGATATCGGTAGAGAGTGAGTATGAAAAAGGAAGCACCTTCTCTTTCTCACTTCCGCAGGAAATCGTCAACATGAAGGCGTTGACCTATGTTGAAGATGCAGATCAGATGAATGTTCTGGTGTTTGCGGAGGATGTCAGCATACGAACCGGTATGGCGTCTGTTCTGAGCCAGCTGAATGTAGACGCTATGGTTACAAGATCCGGATTTGAGATGGAGACTGCACTGAGTAAGCATAGCTTTACTCATATATTTATTGAATACTCCAAGTTTGAAGATGTAAAAGAGCTTTTGGATATGGCAGGAAGTGCGAAGGTGATTCTGACACTTCGCAGCAGACAGATGATGAACCGGCGCGAATATATGGCGTCTGTTCAGCAGCCCTTCTTCTGTATGAATATTGCTGAAGTGTTGAGCACCGCTGCCGTGCGAAACAACAGGCGAAGCACGGTTGAGACATATTATGCACCGACAGCAAGAGTGCTGGCAGTTGATGACAATATGATTAATCTTCAAGTGATTGTAGGATTGCTTCAGCCGCACAAAATCAAAGTAGATACTGCGGATAGCGGAAAAGAATGTCTGCGCATGGTACAGAGAGAACAATACGATCTGGTGCTGATGGATCATGTCATGCCGGAGATGGGTGGTATCGAGACATTGCGTGCAATCCGTGCGATGGAGGGGATGTATTATAAGAACCTTCCGGTAGTTGCAGTAACAGCAACTGCAATGAACGGAATTCGTGAGATGTTCGAAGCAGCAGGCTTCCAGGCATATATTCCGAAGCCGATTGATATCAAGAAGCTGGAAGAAGTGGTGCTGCGCTTTATTTCGTCTGACAAAATTGCATATGGTGCGACAGCGAATGAAGAGGAACAGGAAGAGATGCATTTGTATATCCCGGGTGTGGATACCAAGCTTGGTATTGAATTATGTGGCGGAGACCCGGAAAATTATCTGTCATTGCTTCAGATCATGGTGACCGACGGACGCAAAAAACTGGAGCTTCTGGAGCGTTATCGTGAGAATGAAAATTATGAAAGCTATCGTATAGAGGCACATGCATTGAAGTCCGCAGCTGCAAGTATCGGTGCAACAGAGCTGTCACGGATTGCAATGGAGCAGGAATATGCATGCAAGGAGAATCGCCTGACGGAAGTGGCGTCCAATCATAGAAAACTATGCAGTGCTTATAAGAATCTGTTGGATTATATTGAAGTGGCTCTGGAAGAAAAAATGCCTCCGGAAGAGACGGAAACTATGGCAGTACAGAATACAATCTGTACGAAAGCGGAGTTCCGTGATCGCATGGTGGCGGTGCTTGCGTTGCTGCATGATTTTGAAGAGGATGTGGCGGTGCGGCTGATGCAGGGAATGCAAACAGCCGTGCAGGAGGAAGAGGAACAGAAGTTGTTGGCCGAGCTGTTGCAGAAGGCAGAACTGTTCCAATACGACGAGGCACAGGAACAGATAGAAGCATATTTAGGAAAGGCTTGAGCAACATATGAGTTCGGTACGGATATTACATTGTGCAGATTTACATATCGGGGCTGAGTGCAGCTTTTTGGGAACTCGGTCCAGAACAAGAAAAGCAGAAGTGAAGCGGACCTTTCACCGTATATTGGAGCTTTGTAAGAAAGAGCAGATAGAGCTGTTGCTGATTGCGGGGGACTTGTTTGATGATGTAAGAGTCAGCGAAGATACCTTGAAAGAGATTCGCGACGCAATCGCAGAGATGGCAACGCTTACAGTTGTAATTGCGGCAGGGAATCACGACCCCGCGACGCCGGACTCGCCTTACCGTGAAGAGGGACTCTGGCCGGAGAATGTAATATTATTTGACGCTCAGCCGGAGTGCAGAGTGCTTCCTGAACTGGGGGTACGTCTGGTGGGTGCAGGCTTTACAGGAACGTATTGCTATCAATCCATGCTGCGAAAGCTTCCGACGATGGATGATGAGTTGATTAATATCGGTGTGATGCATGGTGAACTGGTATCCGACAATGCACGGAGTGATTACAATGCAGTTACGCAACGTATGATACAGATGAGCGGGTTGGATTATCTGGCATTGGGACATATTCATAAACGTTCGGAGATACAAAAAAGCGGCAACACGTTTTACGCATACAGTGGATGTCCGGAAGGTCAGGGATTTGACGAAACCGGTGATCAGGGTGTCTATCTTGGGACCGTGTCCAAAGGATATTGTGATCTGGCATACCGTTCCGTATGCAAACGCAGGGTGACGGAGCTGGAGGTTGACGTGACGCAGGCAGCAGACCGGAAGAATCTGATAGAACTGATTCGGATTCGGATGGAGGCAGTGAACGGAGAGGAATACCGTGAGCATATCTATCGGGTTACCCTTACAGGTGAGCCAAAAGACGATTTGTGCAGGCAGGAAGAAGATATCAGGGAAGCACTGGATGATATCTGGTATCTGAAAATCAGAAATAAAACACGTCCACGGATTAATCCGGAGGAACTGGTACAGGAGAATTCACTTCGGGGAATCTATGTGAAGCGTATGACGCAGCTGACCGGGACGGTTTCAGAGGAGCAGCGGGAACTGGCATTACGCCTGGGACTTAGGGCATTCTTCGGTGAAGTAAGCGTAGAATAGGTAAGAGGACAGACAAAAGTGAAGTTAAAGCGAATCGAGATTGATAATTTCGGAAAACTCAAGGGATTTTCTTTGGAGTTTTCTGATGGGATGAATTTCATATATGGCAATAACGAAGACGGAAAAACGACCCTGATGTCATTTATCAAGATGATGTTTTACGGAAATGTCGGGGCGGCAAGAGACCTGAGTAATTTGCGTAAGAAGTATCGGCCGTGGGACGGCTCACCGATGGGCGGAGCAATCGAATTCGAATCTGATGGTAACCTGTATCGGATACAGAAGCGCTTCGGCATGACGGCAGGTCGCGATGAGGTTGAAGTGCAGTGTCTGACGACGGGAACTCCGGTGGTACTAAAAAAGGAGGAAGAGGCGGGAAGCTATTTTTTCCACATGGAACTGGATGGCTTTGAACGAAGTGTGTTTATCGGTCAGACGGGAGGATTTTCCGGAAAAGGGAAGACGGATGAGATTACAGAACGCCTGACGAATCTGACGACCAGTGCGGACGAAAATGTTTCACTGACAGCGGCGATGAGCAATCTGACAACAGCAGCAGAGCAGCTGGTAACCAAGAGAGGAAACGCCGGACTTCTGATAGAAAGCAGAAATAAAGTAACTGAGTTGCAGGATGCACTTCGCACGGCAATGGATGTGGAAGCTGCACAGCGTGAGCTGAGAGAAGAATACGAAGTGCAGACCAAGCTGCAGAAGGCAGAGAAGGAACGTCTTGCAATGATGCAGCAGCGCAGGGAAGATGAGCTTGTGGCGGTTCGTGAACAGAGCGAGGCAGAGGGCCGTTATCAGGAACTGCAGGGAAGGTTGTCTCTGGCTAAGGCAAACAGCAAGAACCATAAAGAGGTCAGCGAATTAAAGCTTGCCGCAGAAGAGGAGAAGCTAAAGAACGCGGAGCTGGCTATAGAGAACGGAGCAGTGCCGAAGCGGACTTCGATTGCGGGAATCGGTGGTGCATTGCTGGTAGTATTGGCTGTAGTATTAGCATTTACCGTATCATTTTTCTGTGCGTTTTTATTGATTCCGGCAGGACTTCTGTTTGTTTTGGAATACAGCAACCGTGGAAAAGAACATCGGATGCGGCAGTATCTGATGTCTGCGCAGGAAAGTGCACAAAACCTGCGGGAAAGCTACGAAAAGCTGCAGGCGACCTATGAGAAGGAGGCCGGGGAACTTACTGCAGCGATAGAGCGTCTGCAAGAGGAAGTGGCAGGTGCAGCAAAGCAAGTAGAGAGAAAACGCTTTAAGGTAGAAGAGATAAAACAGCAGAAGGAACCGGAGCTGAAGCTGGAAGCAGAGATTATGATGCGTGATGAGGCGATTGCTTCGATACGGAGCAGAATCCGTACGCCGGAGAAGTCGATTCTGCAGTTGAGTGCGGAACTGGGTGAGGAAGAACAGTTGCTGCAGGAACGTCAGGAATACTATGATGCCCTGCAACTGGCAATCCGTGTGATGCAGGAGTCTGCTGATGAATTGCGGCAGAACTTCGGTCCTAAGCTGAGTGAGCGAACGGCGCAGATTTTTGCAAAACTGACGAAGAACCGCTACCGGAATGTAGCGGTATCGAAGGACTTTTCTGTGTCGGTATTAGCAGAGGATGATGTGTACTACCGTGACGGAGGATATCTGAGTAACGGCACGGTAGATCAGGTGTATTTTGCACTGAGACTTGCCATCGTAGAGCTTTTGGCAGGCAATGAAAACCGTCATCTGCCGATGATGCTGGACGACATTTTCGAACAGTATGATGAAGGCAGAACAGAGGATGGCTTGGATTTCCTTTCGGACTATACGGCAGAGGGAAGGGAACAGGTGATTTTCTTTACCTGTCACCGTTATCTGTTTGAGCAGGCCAAGAACTGTGGGATGGATGCGGCATTCCTGCAATTGCGAAAGTAAGGACTTTCGCAGTGCATAATTGTAAGAAGCTTGGGTAAAGATATTAGGATAGAAAAACAAACGAAATGCTCATAAGTAAAAGTTATGGAAGATATAACAAACAGTAACTTTACTTATGAGCGCTTTTGCGTTATACTACATCGTGAAAGAAACAGCAAAGTCGAAGTGACTGAGCTGAAAACAATAAACAGAAAGGTAGAGCAAAGATTATGGAAAGATTGATTGGTACTGTATCAAGGGGTGTGCGTGCACCGATTATCAGGCAGGGTGATGATATTGCGGCTATCGTAGTTGACAGCGTAGTGGCTGCGGCCAAGAGCAGCGGATTTGAATTGAATGACCGTGACGTAGTTGCAGTGACCGAGGCGGTGGTAGCGCGTGCACAGGGCAATTACGCATCCATCGACCAGATTGCAAAGGATGTTGAGAGTAAGTTCGGTGATAATACCATCGGCTTGATTTTCCCGATTTTGAGCAGAAACCGTTTTGCAATGTGCCTGAAGGGTATCGCAAAGGGTGCAAAGAAGATCGTGCTGATGTTAAGCTATCCTTCGGATGAAGTTGGCAACCATCTGGTAGACCTTGATAAGTTGGATGAGAAGGGTGTAAATCCTTGGACCGATGTACTCACCGAAGCAAAGTTCCGCGAACTGTTCGGTTATGAGAAGCATCAGTTTACCGGTGTAGATTACATTGAGTATTATAAAGAGCTGATTACTTCCCAGGACTGTGAGGCAGAGATTATTCTTGCGAACGATTGCCGTGCAATCCTTGATTATACAAAGTATGTTTTGAACTGTGACATTCACAGCCGTGCAAGAACCAAGAGACTCTTGAAGGCAGCAGGGGCTGAGTTAGTATATGGTTTAGATCAGATTCTGACCGAGTCGGTAGATGGCAGCGGTTACAATGAAAACTACGGTCTGCTCGGAAGCAACAAGGCTACGGAAGAGTCCATCAAGCTGTTCCCGCGTGACTGTCAGCCGATTGTAGATAAGATTCAGGCAGGGCTTTACGAGAAGAGCGGCAAGAAGATTGAGGTTATGGTTTATGGTGACGGTGCATTCAAAGATCCGGCGGGCAAGATTTGGGAGCTTGCAGATCCGATTGTTTCTCCGGCATATACCTCCGGTCTGGAAGGACAGCCGAATGAAGTTAAGCTGAAATACCTTGCAGATAATGAGTTCCCGAACCTTGAGGGTGAGGAGTTGAAAGCAGCAATCTCCGAGTATATCAAGAACAAGGATAAGGACCTCGTTGGTAAGATGGCTTCGCAGGGAACTACTCCGCGTCGTCTGACTGACCTGATTGGCTCTCTGTGTGACCTGACCTCCGGCAGTGGAGATAAGGGGACACCGATTGTCCTTGTACAGGGATATTTTGATAACTATACTGCGTAAAAAAATTTTAGGCCGTCGCA
>JAZSIB010000208.1:0-3439 GCA_045533585.1 Lachnospiraceae bacterium
GCATTATCGACTTCTTTGTGGAGGTGCTGGAAGACCTGACTTCGTACTCGGCGCAGGAGGAAAAGCCGACGGGTGAGGTGATAGACCCGGTGGAGCCGAAGTATGTACCGGATGGGTTTGAGGTGATAAGAAGGGAAGAAGATAATCAGGGATATTTGGTTTGGTATGAAAATAGCATGGGAGAGAAAGTATATTACAGTCAAATAGCAGTAAGTGCGTTGGGACGCTATTGGGATACTGAAATAGGAACAGTGCGAGATGTATATATCAATAAGCAAAAGATAGGTATTATTGAGGAAGAAGATACATTAACGGCATATTGGAGTGATAACATCTACGTATATAAACTCATGTGGATAGGAAATCCAGATTTGGACGAGCTTTCTGCGATGGTGCGTAGCGTAGGTCGAAAATAGTCGAACTTTGTCACGTTACCTCACAGACACCGTTATTCATTAAAATGATGTTTGGGAGGTATTTATGAAAAAGATTATCTTATGCGCAATGGCAACCCTGTTTCTATTAACTTTGACACTTACAAAGGGACAGGCAGCAGAGTCTTTTTCGGCTGAGAAAGAGACGAATGGTACTGGTATCGTTATCGATGTGCAGAATGCTGCCACAGCGGAAAACGGCGGTATAGGCTTAGCACCGCAGGGGCTTAGTTCCGGTAAGGTGAACGGAAATAGCGGTATAAGAATGCGATATCTGGCAACGATAGGAGCATCGATTCATATTACACCGGAAGGTGTGGCAACAACGTATGCGGATGCTATCAGTGATTCCAATCAGTTGGATAACCTTTTGGTAGTGGCAGAGCTGCAGCAACTACGAAATGGAGAATGGTATACTTTGCGGACCTACCGTTGCTTTACTGGAGATACTGCAGCCGTGATTAGTGAGACCTGCAATGTATCGAGAGGATATTACTACAGAGTGGTAAATACTACAACGGCCTATGTCGGTAGTGATAGTGAAACAAAAACCGTGGAGTCTCCCAGCTGGAACTTCTATGTACCGGGAACCTGATTTCACAGACCAAAGGAAGCACAATGCAAATCGGCAGCAGGAACAGATAATTAGCAACCAATAAAAAAGGTAAACTACAAAAATACCCACAGGCAGAAGCTTCTTCACAGAAGCTCCTGCCTGTAGTTCTTTCTTATGATTTTTATAGAGGCTTCGACATACAGAGCAACTATCCACAGCTTTCAGAAAAACAGAAAAAAATTACAAAAACAGATAAAAAAGTACTTTTCAACCGGAAACTTTTGTGTATAATGAAAGGCAAAGATTTTTTTGGTGGAAAGGCAAGGGATTCGAATGAAACGAATTGTAACGATACAGGATATCTCCTGTGTAGGAAAATGCTCTCTTACGGTTGCGTTACCGGTTATCTCGGCGATGGGAGTGGAAGCAGCTATTATTCCGACTGCGGTTCTCTCTACGCATACGATGTTTCAGAACTTTACAGTCAGAGACCTGACGGATGAGATTCAGCCGATTACGGAACATTGGAAAAAGGAAGGCTTTGCATTTGATGCGATATATACCGGCTATCTGGGCTCGTTTGAGCAGATTGACCTGATGAAGAAGATGTTTGATGAGTTCAAGACAGAGGACAATCTGTTGGTGGTTGACCCGGCAATGGCAGATAACGGCAAGCTGTATCCGGCGTTTGACGAAGCATTTGCAAAATATATGGGAACGCTTTGTGCCAAGGCAGACATCATCCTGCCGAACATCACAGAAGCAGCGTACATGACCGGTATGGAGTACAAGGCAGAGTACGATGAGGCATACGCGAAGGAGATGCTGAAGCGTCTGGCGGCGCTCGGTGCGAAGGTGAGCCTTTTGACCGGTGTTGGATTCCGCGAGGGTATGACCGGTGTTATGGGATACGACAGTGCGAAGGATGAGTTCTGTTACTATGAGCACAAGCAGCGTCCGATGAGCTATCACGGAACCGGAGATATCTACTCCAGTACCTGTGTGGGTGCGATGATGAACGGCTTCCCGTGGCAGGAGGCGATGCGCATCGCAGCAGACTATACGGCAGAGTGTATCCGTATTACTTACGAAGACAAGGGCGGCGCGTGGTATGGTGTGCATTTTGAACAGGCGATACCGTATCTGCTGGAGCTGTTGAAAAAATAATCAATTCCCGAGGCTGTGGCGAAAACAAATGCGAAAATAATAATGACATCGAAGAGCACTTTTTGGAAGCGGTCTGTCGATGTCATTTTTATATGCTTTGGTATGCTGTTTATAGCTCAGATGGAAACTTAAGAATTACCGGTGCCACTGCTCGTTTAAGAAGTTCACGCGGGCAGTGAGCCACTCGGACAGATACTGAATTGCTTCGGTCTCGTTCCTGCAGGCAGCAGCCTTGGCGGAAAGCTCGTTGGCGAAGGGACCGTTTTGGATGATGTTGTCCCACTTCATATAGTTCTTGGCAAATGCGGTCTTGCAGTTCTCCGCATCAGTTTCGATCATCTGCAGTGCGCGGTCAAATACTTTGTCGTCGTAGGCGGTGGTCCAGGTATCCTTCACCAGTTCCTGATACCAGTCGGTGTTTGCCAGGACTGCCAGCCAGGGATTGATGGTCTCGTAGCCACCGTAGGCAGGACCGCCGTTAACGTCGGGAACGATGTTGGCAGCGTAGAAGCCGGTTCCGTCCGGGCAACGGCTCTTGAGACCGAGTCCGGAGTCGAAGTCCCAAGGTGCTTCGAAGGTGAGCTTTCGGTTGCCGCCTTCACCGAAGTCTGCGGTCATATAGAAGCTTGACCAGTAGATGTCGGCATCACAGGCAACTTCATTTAAGATATAGCTATCAACGAGGGACTGTACATCCACTACCAGCGCTACGGCTTCACGCGGGGTCAGGTCGGTCGTTTTTTCAATTGCAGTATAATCTGCGTTGAAGCAGTACGCTTCGTTGCGGTATGCGGCGGCATACATAATCTCGTATACATTGTTTACATAGGATGCGATAAAGTCATGCTGCTCCTGCGAATAGATATCGCTGGAGATGCTGATACCGATGTCCTTCTTATAATCCTTCGGTCCGGTACTCAGCGCGGTCATGGTTCTTCCGCTGCCGCTCTTACCGTCGAAAGGAACGAGCGGCGCGTTGTCCGCGTAATTCACATGGAACTGATGCAAGGCGTCTTCGGTGTAAAAATACCCATCCAGCTCCATAAAATATCCGATGTCCGTGCCGGTGTAGCCGGAGGCAACCGGAGAGATATTAACACGTTCTTCGTGTACCTGCTGCATCTCGGTCAGAAGATACACGCCCCAGTATTCGCCGTTGATGAAGACTTCGACAAATTCTGCATCGGCAACATAATGCCCGTCGCGCTGCAGCAGGTCTCTGGCGATGGAAAGTGCGGTCTTGTTTCGGAGCATCGAAGCATCCTTGTACTCTGCAAGCAGA
>JAZSIB010000037.1:0-13883 GCA_045533585.1 Lachnospiraceae bacterium
GCTTACGGTTGGATTAGAGGAAAAGAATGCCGGCATGTATGCAAATCTGTTCTTCTTCAATCCGGTAACAAAGGCATTGGAGTTTATCTGTGCGGATGTGATTGCAGCGGATGGCAAGGCAGAACTTAGCTTTACACATGCTTCGGATTATCTGGTTGTACTGAGTGAAGAATCAATGGAACCGGTACAGGAAGAGCCATTGGCACCGGAAGACGATAAAGACGAGGAGTCTGTAGAGAAGCCGGAAAACGATGAGGCAGAAGTACCTGCAGAGGAACCGGAGGATGATAAGGACGAGGAAGCTGCAGAAGAACCGGAGGATGATAAGAGCGAGGAAGCTGCAGAAGAACCGGAAAAAGAACCGGTAACCGAGATTACTTATACAGTTGTAAAGGGCGATACGCTTTCGAAGATTGCAGCGAAGTACGGATGCACGGTAAGAGAGATTGTTGCGTTGAACAAAGAGCTGATTCAGAATCAGGACGTAATTCAGATCGGCTGGAAGCTGAGAATCCCGGTAAAGGGTGCAGAACCGGCACCGGAACAGGAAACACCGGCAGTTCCCGTAGAGGATAAAAAGTATGTTGTCTATGTGGTAAAGAAGGGTGATACCCTCCGGGCTATCTCGCAGATTTACGGCTGTACCGTGAAGGAACTCATGGAACTGAACCGTGAGCAGATCAAAGAGGCAGATATGATCAGCATCGGCTGGGAGCTTACAGTACCGGAGAAGTAAGAAAAGATAAAAGTAATATAGTAGATAAGGCAGGCACTGCGGTGCCTGCCTTATTGCATTCGGAAAGATTATCTCCAATTGCCGGAAAATGTCCCGGAGTGCCAAAAACCAATTGACATTTGCGCGGTTGTACATTATAATAGTGTCAGAAATAAAAAGGCACAATTGTATAGAACATAATAATATGCATAAAATGATAATTGCATTTTGTATTTTGAAGGCGTAGAATGTAGTTGTAAGAAGCTGTAAATCAGAAAGGGGGTTATATGGCAACTTCAAGTATCACTAAAAATTTTGTTATAGCTGGTCAGCAGCAAGTGGAGATGTTTGTTGATGCAATTGAAGCATCTGCCAATAATCGTCCAATTCGTATTCCCGTAGCTGCAAGGGAATTGACGGATACTGATGATATAGTAAATTTGATGGAAAAGAGGAAGAAAGCGAATGTTGCAAAAGGATAAGTATTCCGTAGTCAACATTCGTAAGTATCTTGAGAGTGATAATCCAAAACTTGGAGAGGATGATTTAGTACAAATTCTCTCCGAGTTTTCGTGTACGAGGAATTCGGATGTTGAAAGATATTTAAAGAATAGTGCTATAGGGTTTACAAAGAAGAACCAGTCTGTTACATATTTGGTGTTTTCCGGGGAAGATGGCGGATTGTTAGGGTATTTTACTATAGCACTCAAACCGCTAACGATAAGGGGAGAAACGATAAGTAATACTGTAAAAAAGAAACTGTTGCGTATAAGTGAACTGGATGAAGAAACTCAGACCTATACCATGTCAGCATATCTGATTGCACAACTTGGCAAAAATTTTACGAATGGTGCAGATAAGAGAATTACGGGAGAAGAACTGCTTGAAGCGGCATGGAACAAAATAGAAGAAATTCAGTATCGTGCCGGTGGTGTTGTGACATTTTTAGAAGCGAATAATGAAGATAAACTATTAGCGTTTTATAGAGATAACAGATTTCAAACGTTTGATACCAGACAAACTACATCAAACAATGAGGAGCCACACGAACTTGTACAACTTTTGAGGTTGATTTAAATTGTAACCCTCGAGGCGTTTCGCTTTGAGGGTGTTTTTTGGTTGCAATAGGTCCGCAGTCATGTACTACTAAACTTTTTATTTAATATTTGAAATTTTGTATTGCATTTTTATGAATTCTTGCTATAATGTGTCTTGGCGTTTAGTAAAGGCAACTTTTTGTTTAATAAAACTTAACTTACGGATTGGTGAAAGGCAAGGTTGTTCGTATGGATATCGGACATAAAGTAAAGCAGTTACGAATACAGAAAAACTTAACTTTGGAAGAGCTGGCGTCCCGTTCGGAGCTGACGAAAGGATTCCTGTCGCAGCTGGAGCGCAATCTGACTTCTCCGTCGATTGCGACGCTGGAGGATATACTGGAAGCACTCGGTACTTCGTTGTCGGAGTTCTTCAAGGAAGAAAAGCAGGAACAGTTCCTCTTCAAGAAGGATGACTTCTTTGTAGATGAGCGCGAAACACATACGATTCACTATATTGTGCCGAATACGCAGAAGAACGAGATGGAGCCGATTTTGATTGAGTTACCGGCAGGCGGAGAGTCCTTCGAAGTAGCACCGCACAGCGGTGAAGAGTTTGCTTATGTTGTAGAGGGTTCCGTAATTCTGAAGCTTGGTGACAAGAAGATGGCGCTGCGTAAGGGCGAGACATTTTATCTGAAAGGCAAGGAGTTCCACAGTCTGCAGAATGTGAACAAATCAACGGCAAAAGTATTATGGGTATCGACGCCGCCCTTATTCTGATTGAGAAGTTTGAGATATAATCTTATGTTTGGCAGTTAACAAGAGTGACATGTCCCTAGGATGGAAATGGCATGTTGAAACGTGATTTACAGATAGAATTGACAACAGGAGAACAACCGTATGAGTACATTGGTGAACGGCAATGCGCCGCGTAAGCTGATACAGTTTAAGAATATTGTAAAAGAATTCGACGGACAGATTGTATTGAAGGGCATCAATCTGGACATTTACGAGAATGAATTTGTAACCCTGCTCGGACCGTCCGGCTGTGGCAAGACGACCTTGCTCCGTATTCTGGCAGGTTTCTTAGAGCCGACGCAGGGGCAGGTTATCTTTGACGGACAGGATATCATCGGGCTTCCGCCGTACAAGCGTGACCTGAACACCGTTTTCCAGAAGTATGCACTGTTCCCGCATATGAATGTATACGATAACATTGCATTCGGTCTGAAGATTAAGAAACTTCCGAAGGATATCATCGAGCAGAAGGTTACCCGTATGCTGAAACTCGTAGGTCTTGAAGAGTACGGCAAGCGTAGCGTAACCGAGATGTCCGGCGGACAGCAGCAGCGTGTTGCGATTGCAAGAGCGTTGGTCAACGAACCGGGTGTGCTGCTCCTTGACGAACCGCTGGGTGCATTGGACTTAAAAC
This sequence comes from Lachnospiraceae bacterium, assembly GCA_045533585.1. Taxonomy (GTDB): domain Bacteria; phylum Bacillota; class Clostridia; order Lachnospirales; family Lachnospiraceae; genus SZUA-448. The sequence goes on from JAZSIB010000037.1 coordinate 3,188, forward strand.
TTCGAAAAGAGATGCAGCACGAACTGAAGAAGATTCAGCAGGAAGTCGGTATCACTTTCATCTACGTAACCCACGATCAGGAAGAGGCGCTTACCATGTCCGACAAGATTGTGGTTATGAAGGAAGGCGAGATTCAGCAGATCGGCAGCCCGACGGATATCTACAACGAACCGGTGAACGAATACGTAGCGAAGTTCATCGGTGAGAGCAATATCGTAGACGGTACGATGTTAGAGGATTACAAGGTTATGTTCGAAGACAAGGTGTTCGATTGTGTAGACTTTGGCTTTGGTAAGAATGAGCTTGTAGATGTTGTCATCCGTCCGGAGGACCTTGATATTGTAAGTCCGAGAAGCGGTAAGCTCAAAGGCGTGGTGAAATCTGTACTTTTCAAGGGTGTGCATTATGAGACTATCGTAGAGACCCGTGCCGGTACCTCGATTACTGTACAGATGCAGGTATCGGAAGAAAAGCCGGTCATCAACGAAGCAGCAGGCGAGATGATGAGTGCGAACGATTTCTTAATCGATATGGATGACTTCGAGTCGTTGAATGATGCTTTTATCATTGACCGTGCGGACGCACAGGCGTGGGACCCGCAGACGGAGGAGCGTATCTCTATTGCACATGTAGAGTACGAACTGAAGCCGGAGCCGGGTAAGTATCCGGTTACGTTCTCAACGGCAGCCGGAACGCAGATTACGGTGGAAGTCAGTGTATCGCCGGAGGTTAACCGCGTTGTCAGTGAAGTATACCAGGAAGAGATTTTCGCCGTTAACTTCATGAAGAAGGTAGATGACATCAAAGAAAGTATCATGCTGGATACCGACCTGAAGACTTGGGCAAATGCTTCTGCCTGGGATCTCGAGGATGAGTCCGCAGTGGCAATCACGGATGTGGAATACGACTTTGATCCGGAGAATATTGTGCCGGGTACCTATAAGGTAACGTTCAAGACAAGCGGTTATCAGTACATGATAGATACTACAGATTATTTTGAAGTGGGAAGTAACGTGGGATTGAAATTTGTACCGGAAGATCTGCACATTATGAAGAAATCCTGAGTTGTAATGAGAATGTCAAATGTGTTGCACGGAAAATAATTCTTTCGAAGAATAGAAGGTTCTTAGAGTGGAGTTAAAATGAAACAGTTTCGTAAAATGACCTATCCGTATGTGATATGGATTTCCATTATGATTGTTGTGCCGATGCTTCTTATCCTTTTGTATGCGTTTACGAAGGAAGGAAACGAGGTTACAACATTTGTATTTACCTTTGCGAATTTCAAGCGCTTCCTGAGTGATACCATTTTCTTAGAGGTGTTATGGCGTTCGCTGAAGATTGCAGTCGCGACAACCGTTATCTGCATTCTTCTCGGGTATCCTGCGGGGTACTACATAGCAAAATCGAGTGAGAAGATAATGATGCGCTGGGTTCTGGTAATTACGATGCCGACCTGGATCAATATGCTGGTTCGTACCTACGCGTGGGTGGGCATCCTGCAGGATGGCGGTGTAATCAGCCGGTTTCTGGCATTGTTCGGATTGAATGACGTGGTACTTTTGTATACGGACTTTGCCGTGGTGCTTGGCATGGTGTACAATTTCCTGCCGTTTATGATCTTGCAGATATACACGGCGCTTGCGAAGATGGACGGAAGCCTCTTGGAGGCATCGCATGACCTCGGAGCGAACCGGGTACAGACTTTCCTTCGCATTACCCTGCCACTTTCCCTTCCGGGAGTTATCAGCGGCATTACGCTGGTGTTCCTGCCCGCGGTGTCGAGCTTCTTTATCCCGAAGCTTCTTGGCGGTGGTCAGTATGTCATGATCGGTACCGTCATCGAGTCGCAGTTCCTGACGGCCGGTGACTGGAACTTCGGTAGTGCTATCTCCTTTATCATGGCAGTGATTATCATGCTGTCCATGTACGCAGCGAAGAAAGTGGATAAATCCGAAGTTGCGGAAAGTGAGGTGGCGTAATGAAACGGTCAAATTCACCTCGGAAGAAAAAGAGAATTTTCGGTGCCTGTATTATGGGATTTTTGGTGGCGTTTTTCTATGCACCGATTCTGTATATGATTATTTATTCGTTTAACGATTCGCGTTCGTTAACGAAGTTCTCGGGCTTTTCCCTGCAGTGGTACGAGAAGATGTTCAACGATTCGACGATGATGGAGTCTTTGTTCTACACGATTGCTATTGCAGTGTTGGCTACCGTCATCTCGACTTTTGTCGGGACGATTACGGCGATTGGTCTGTCGAAGTCGAAGCGCATTTTGAAAAACATCGTAGAGCAGATTAATCAGATTCCGATTATGAATCCGGAAATCGTAACGGCAATCGGTCTGTTAATGTTTTTCAGTGCGATTCATGTGAGAAAAGGCTTTATGACCTTACTACTGGCGCATATCATGTTCTGCGTACCGTATGTTATCTTGAGCATCATGCCAAAGCTGCGTTCACTGAATCCGAACCTCATGGAGGCAGCGATGGACCTCGGAGCTACTCCGTGGCAGGCATTGACGAAGGTTGTGGTGCCGCAGATTATGCCCGGCATCATCTCAGGTGCACTGATAGCCTTTACCATGTCGTTTGATGACTTTATTATCTCATATTTTGTAACCGGTAACGGTGTGTCGAATATTTCCATTACTGTTTATACGATGTCGAAACGTGTCAATCCTTCGATTAATGCGCTTTCGACCCTGATTATCGTGATTCTGACAGTCGTTCTGGTTATTATGAATGTTGTGCCGGCAATGATAGAGCGCAGCAAGAAGAAGCACATGGCGGTCGAGGAAGACCCGGAAACAAAAATCACCGCATAAAAGAGAGGAGTAAAAGAAATGAAAAAAATTGTAGCATCTGTTTTGGTACTGGCACTTACACTGTGCATGTTTACCGGTTGTGGTTCGTCGAAGAAGCAGGAAGCCATCGAGAAGTACGGCTCTGATGTGTTGAAGCTGTACAACTGGGGTGAGTATATGGGAGAGAACCTCATCTCTGATTTTGAGAAGGAATTCGGCGTTAAGGTAATCGTTGAGCTTTTTGATTCCAACGAGACCATGTACACCAAGCTGCAGGCAGGCGATTCCTATGATGTACTTGTTCCGTCGGATTATATGATTGAGCGACTGCTGGCAGAAGATATGCTGCAGCCGATTGACCACTCTCTGATTCCGAACGAGACCGTGTTAACGGATGCATTGGAACAGTTCGATTATGACCCGGGTTATAAGTATTCCATTCCTTACTTCTGGGGCAGCGTGGGTATTGTGTACAATCAGAATAATGTAAAGCTTTCTGATTTGGAGTCGCAGGGCTTCGCCGTAATGAAGAATACCGATTACAAGGGAAGAATCTACATGTATGACTCCGAGCGTGACTCTTTCATGATCGCGTTGAAGTCTCTTGGCTATTCCATGAACAGTGATAACGAAGCTGAGTTAAACGAAGCATATGACTGGCTGGTAGAACTCAACAAGACCATGGAACCGATTTATATCGGCGATGAAGTAATCGATGCAATGATTAACGGCACGAAGGATATGGCGATCGTATACAGCGGCGACGCGGTAACGATTCTGGATGAGAACGAAGAGATGAGCTACTTCACTCCGGCAGAAGGAACCAACATCTGGGTAGACGCAATGGTTATCCCGAAGAATGCAGAGAATCCGAAGCTGGCACACGAGTTCATCAACTACGTACTTACCTATGATGCTTCTTATGGCAATTCCGAAGCAGTAGGATATGCTTCCACCAACAAGGACGTGCTTGCCGACATGAGCAGCGGTGACGGAATCTACGCAGAGAACGTTGCATACGTACCGCGCGCCGGTTACGCAAAGGACGAGATTTTCCATGACAATCAGGTCATCCGAAAGATGCTTTCCGAGATGTGGATTAAAGTAAAGGCATCCAATTAATGTATACAAAAGGGCTGTCGCAATAGCGAGGGCTCTTTTTTGTCGGACAGACTGGTTGTATAAGTTGCATTGGTGACCCGCTTTCGCTTGGGCCGGAATGCAGCGCCACTAATGTCCTGACTCGCAAGCTCGTCACGATATAAGTGTCGGCATTCCTCTACAGTCACCTATGCAATCTTATACAACCCGCCTGTCCTCGAAATGAAAGGGCCGCCGCGGAAGCGGTAGCCCTTTTGACATTGGTTGGATTATTTCGTACCGTAGATACGGTCGCCGGCATCTCCGAGACCCGGGAGAATGTAGCCGTTTTCGTTCAGGCGCTCGTCGAGTGCACCGATGTAGATATCTACGTCCGGATGTGCCTCCTGGAGACGCTTTACACCTTCCGGTGCAGCAATGAGACAGAGGAAACGGAGCTTGGTGATGCCGCGTTTCTTCAAAAGGTCGAGTGCTGCAACGGCAGAACCGCCGGTAGCAAGCATCGGGTCAACGACGAATATCTCGCGGTCTGCAGCGTCCTTCGGCATCTTGCAGAAGTATTCAACCGGTTCTAAAGTCTCTTCGTTACGATAAAGACCGATGTGACCGACCTTGGCATTCGGAGTCAGGTTCAGAATACCGTCAGCCATGTGAAGACCTGCACGGAGAATCGGAACGACGCAGAGCTTCTTTCCTGCAATTTCTTTTACCGTGGTAGTTACGAGCGGAGTCTCAATCACTTTGTCTGCGAGAGGAAGGTTGCGGCTTGCTTCATAATAAATCAAACCTGCAACTTCGGCAACCAGATCACGGAATTCTTTCGTGGAAGTGGTTTTCTTTCTCATGATACCAATCTTGTGCTGAATCAGCGGATGTTCCATAACATATACGTTTGACATAACTCTGTTCTTCCTTTCTCGTGTTGTGTATATTGGACTGCAATTTCATGAACGGCAGATATTCTAACCCAAACTTGACGAGGGCAACAGTTTGTTGCAATATGAAGTTGCAGCTATTTTATTAGTCATATTATAACAAATGCATCATGATTTAGAAAGATATATTAAAATAAATTTGCTTTTTTCGATAAAAAGTAATATATAATATATAGAGAGTTTGTGAAGTTATCAGAAATAAAAACCATGAATTGAGAAATTCTTGAATTTGGAATGTGAGGCACTATGGATCTGATTATTCATACACAAGGAGTAAAGACGCTGGTAGTAGATGACAGCCAGCCCAACCTTTTGATTGCAAAAGGTGTATTGGAACGCTATGGGATTGCCGTGACAACTGCACAGAGTGGCAGTGAAGCGTTGGAACTGATAAAGGAACAGGATTTTGATCTCGTTATTCTGGATTGCATTATGCCGCAAATGGATGGACATGAGACAGCAGCCCGTATACGGAGTATTCCCGGAGGAAAAGCAAAGCTTCCGGTCGTTGCTTATACGTCAAACGATGAGGCGGAAGTTTGGGAAGAGTTTGAAGATGTCGGGGTAACGGATGTATTAACCAAACCGATGGACGTTGTAAAGCTGAGTAAGATACTTTTGAAAACTTTACCTGCGGATAAGATGATTGATGAAGATGAGGTGGCAAGACTGCTCAGCATATCCGGCGATTTGCAGGTTGAGGAATTACAGCATGGAGATTCCAAGCTGAAGCAGGCGCTGGCTGCTGTTCCGGAGTTGAATTATGAAGCGGGCTTGCGTTTTGTCGGAGGAAGCGATGAAGCGTATCTGAATGTAATCAAAGCTACCTGCAAGACGATGGGAGAGGCGATGTTGCGTCTTCGGGCGTATTATGACGGTAAAAAAGGGCTTGATACCGGCAGAAATCCGGATGGTACTGATCCTGTGAGAGACTACGGATGTAATGGTGTACGCATTGATGCACATAGTCTGAAGGGCATCTGCGCAGGCATTGGGCTGGAAATGTTTTCGAAGGATTCTGCAGTGATGGAGCGTATGGCAGCGGAAGGGAATGAGATTGCGCTGCTAGGGGATTTGCATCCGTATATCATGCAGCTGCAGATGGTATATGAAGCGCTGTCAACGGCAATTGCCGAGTTGCTTCAGGAAGCAAAGTTTGACGATGAAGAAGTGCTTCCGATGGAAGAAAATGCATACCGTGCGTTGTGGAAGGAGACAGAGGAAAGTGTTGAGATGTTTGATATTGATGCGATTCAGGAAGGTTTGAAACGCCTTCATCTGGCTACGCCTGGCGGAGAAAAGCGGAATGCGTTAAAAGAGGCGATGGAAGCTGCAGAAGTGTTTGAATATGCAGCTGTTGCGGATATCTTAAAAAAATACAGAGCATAGCATAAAAAAGCAACCCTGCATCATAGTACGCAGGGTTGTTCTTTATGGTATAATGACTGCGTTGCAGTCATTATCATGGGCAGTCGCAGAAAGAAACTTGAGGTTTCTCTCTGCTCGTTGCTTTATGGAAATATGAAATGTAAAAAAAGAAGATAGCTATTTGCAGAGGAGAAGCCCGGTAGAGGGGGAGGCGACTGCCGGGCTCGTTTTATGAAAAAAATTATTGGTAATTTATATTCACTTATTCTATATGTAGTTTATAATTTGATTATAGGTACGAGATATGAGAATACTATGGATAAGTTATGAACGATTTATGAATTTTGAGAAAAAACTGACAAAGTTATGACACAAACAAACGTTAAACCTATCGTAACATGAAAATTGCCATTCATTGCATGACACAGAATGAAATACTTTGTTTATACTATAACAGGCGAAAAAACAGCTTGTGGGGGAAAATACATGCGTAACGAATACAGAAGATTTTTGAAGAATCAAGTGGGGAAGAAGAATTACGCCAGCTTTGTGCGTTCCGTAAATTCGGGCTCTGCTTCGGTGGGCATGGTGCAAAAAGAAGTGTATCTGGAGTTATATCAGATACTACAATCTCTTCAGCAGAAGACCCTTGTGGGAAAATACAGACAGTTGGAACATGTGATTCGCAGTGTGACCCTGATTGGAAAAACGTATTATCTTGCAGTGGGTGCGTATTGTGCGGCGGTATTGCTGCTTCTGGTCTGTGGAACGGTACCGGTGTTGACCTATGTGGGGATAGGATTGTTGTCGGTGGCGTTTGCATGGAAAACGTATGAGTATATCGGAAACAGATTCTGTTATACGGATGTGCGCCTGATACTCATTTATAAGATGGTTCTGGAATGTCTGATACTGGAAAGAGACAGGAAGGAACGGAAGGGATAGTAGAATCGAAAGGGGAAAGCGAGAGGGAAGAATAGGTGATTTGGGGTATTATAGTGTGCGGAATGTTATGGTTGATGAACTATATATTTATGGGTTCAACCGTAGAGATGTTGTTGGCGTGTCTGTTGGTGTCTGCATTGCTGATTCTGAGCGTGACAGACTGGAAAACCTATGTGATTCCGCCGGGAATTAACGTGTTTATTGCTTGTCTCGGTGTAGTTAAGCTGTTTCTGCACCGAGAACAGTGGCAGGTACATATTTTAGGACTTTTATGCGGAGGAATTTTGTTCCTGCTGGTATACTGCCTGACAAAAAGAAGAGGTATTGGCGGTGGTGACGTGAAGCTGATGGCGGCAGCCGGTCTGTATCTGGGGTGGAAACTGATTATAGTGGCAAGCTTTTTCGGATGTCTGTATGCCTGTCTGATTCATCTGATGCGTATGCGGTTTGGTAAGGCCGGACCGGTCTTTGCCTTGGGACCGTATCTGGCGGCGGGGATTATGACGGCGCTTTGGTTCGGAGAGCCGATTGTGGCGTGGTACATACAGTAGTCAACGAGCATTGCTCGTTTTGCAAATGTTGTGCCGATGTAAAAGATTACATCTTGAAACGATAGAGAAAGGAGAACAAGATGGGACCGTTTGATTATGTAGTAGTGAAGTTGTATGGTGATTATGCAGACCTAAAGCGTACCGATATAGAGTCGGACGAGCTTTTGATGATTGCGCGTGCGTTACTGCCGGATGATGTGGAAGAGAGCACGAAGCTGCATTATGAGATGTTTGAGTATACGATTGTGCAGTAGAGAGGATTAATTGTGTCTTCGGAAAAGAAAGTGTTAATAGTTTGACAGAAATTAAAAAAAGGTCTTTTCAGATGGAAGATTTGTGTTATAATGTAGTACGATGTGTTTTGATTTAAGTAATTAATATTTGAAAGGATGGATAAAAACATGGCATTAGTATCAACCAAAGAAATGTTTGAGAAGGCTTACAAGGGCGGCTACGCTATTGGTGCTTTCAACGTAAACGACATTGAAATCGTTCAGGGTATCACCTAGGCAGCTGCAGAGCTCAAGTCCCCGTGGATTCTTCAGGTTTCCGCAGGTGCAAGAAAGTATGCAAAGCACAACTTCCTTGTTAAGCTTGTAGAGGCAGCTCTTCTTGAATGTGATCTTCCGATCGCTCTTCACCTTGACCACGGTGACAGCTTCGAGCTTTGTAAGTCCTGTATCGATGGCGGATTTACCTCCGTTATGATCGATGGTTCCCACCACAGCTTTGAAGATAACATCAAGTTAACCAAGCAGGTTGTTGATTATGCACACGCTCATGGCGTAACCGTAGAAGGTGAGCTTGGTCGTCTTGCAGGTATCGAAGATGCAGTTAACGTAAGTGCAGAGGATGCTTCCTACACCAGACCGGAAGAAGTTGAAGAGTTCGTAAGCAGAACCGGCGTTGACTCCCTTGCAATCGCAATCGGAACCAGCCACGGTGCATTCAAGTTCAAGCCGGGTCAGAAGCCGCAGCTTCGAGTCGATAGTCTTGAAGAAGTTGAGAAGAGACTTCCGAACTTCCCGATCGTTCTTCACGGTGCTTCCAGCGTTATTCCGAAGTACGTTGATATCATCAACGCAAACGGCGGACAGCTTGATGACGCTATTGGTATTCCGGAAGATATGCTTCGTCAGGCAGCTAAGATGGCTGTATGTAAGATCAACATTGACTCCGACCTTCGTCTTGCTATGACCGCAGGTATCCGTGAGTACATGAACGCTAACCCGAAGGCATTTGACCCGAGACAGTACCTGACTCCGGCACGTGCTTACATCAAGGAGCTCGTTTCCCACAAGATTACTGAGGTTCTTGGTAGTGATGGTAAGGCATTCTAATTGTCAATCACATATTGAACTGTTACAGCCGGCAGAGTATTCTGCCGGCTGTTTTTTTGTTTCTGCTTTCCGAGCTGAACCGCCACGCGCGTTTACAGTTGGAAAAGTATAAACAATGAGCCGTCCACGCAGTCTGGCACGGAAGATGAACTGTAAACCGATAAGTACGCAGGATTAAGTGGGCATATACAGCATGTGGCAATGTTGACAAACAAGCAGTGGACCTCTATAATTCCAAATAGGTTTGCAGATATTGAAAGGCATGGTTGTACAGATGAACGGAGCGAGAATCGTAATCGAGACTTTGATTGAGCAGGGAGTAACGGATGTGTTCGGATATCCCGGCGGTCAGGTTGTGGATTTGTACGATGAATTGTATAAGGCAAGCGACAGGATTCGTCATATATTGACGGCGCATGAGCAGGGTGCTGCGCATGCGGCGGACGGATATTCGCGTGTGACGGGTAAGGTTGGCGTTGTTATGGCGACTTCCGGTCCGGGTGCGACGAATCTTGTGACGGGTATTGCGACCGCGATGCTGGATTCGATTCCGATGGTAGCGATTACGGGTAATGTTCCGTCACGGATGATTGGTAAGGATAGTTTTCAAGAGGTCAATATCACCGGTGTTACCATGCCGATTACGAAGCACAATTATTTTGTTACGGATGTCAGAGAAATCGCAGATACGATTCGTGAGGCGTTTCAGATAGCGAAGTCCGGACGACCGGGACCGGTACTGGTGGATATTACGAAGGATGCACTGGTGGCAGAGGTTGAATATGTGAAAGCGGATGTGGTAGAGGAGTTGCCGCAGAAGCCGGTAGCGGACAGTGAGATAGAGAAGGCAGTTGAGATAATTAACTCGGCGAAACGTCCGTATATCTATATCGGTGGTGGTGCTGCGAGTGAGGGGATGGCAGAGGACATCATGGCATTTGCGGAGAAAATCGACGGATACGTTGGTTGCTCTTTGATGGGATTATCAACGCTGGCAAATTCTTACCGCAGGTTCCTCGGCATGCAGGGAATGCACGGGCGGTATGCGTCTTCGATGGCGAACGAGGCGGCTGACGTGATTATCGGTATCGGCGTGCGCTTCAGTGACCGCGCAACGGGAGCCGTGGAACGTTATGCAAAGCATGCCCGGATTGTCCAGTTGGACGCGGATATGTCTGAGATTAATAAAAACGTACTTGTGGATGCAGGACTGGTCGGAGATATTAAGTCCTCGCTGAAACGTATCTTGGAGAAGTGCAACCCACAGAAGCATCCGGAATGGGCGAAGCAGGTAGAGGAATTCCGCGAGAAGGGCAGGCAAATTTGCGAAGTAGCAGAGACGAAAGCCGGCGCGGCTCTGACGCAGAAGAAGATATTTGATGTGATTAACGAGTTGAAGGACAACGATACCATCATCGCAACGGATGTGGGACAGCATCAGATGTGGACGGCGCAGCATGTACGGTTTGAGCGGACACGGCGCTTTGCTTCAAGCGGCGGTCTTGGAACGATGGGATATGGTCTCGGTGCCGCAATCGGTGCCCATATCGCTGAAGGAGACCGGGTGGTGCTGATTACCGGTGACGGAAGCTTCGGTATGAACCTGAACGAGCTTGCAACGGCAGTGACATATCAGGTGCCGGTTGT
>JAZSIB010000144.1:0-3656 GCA_045533585.1 Lachnospiraceae bacterium
GAAACAGAATAACCGGTGCGGCGTTTGCCGTATCGGTTATTCCACAATAAAAGAAATATGTCGGCAGGGAGGAATATTGCACAGAGTGCTTGCGTTCCTGCATAAAATTATGTATGATTAGTTTCGTTCTGTGTTTTTGAAACGTCAGGGCAACAAAACATATAGGTGATTGAGTATGGCAGATAAAAGAGATTACTATGAGGTGCTCGGAGTACAGAAGGGTGCTTCAGATGATGAATTGAAAAAAGCATATCGTGTGCTGCCAAAGAAGTACCATCCGGATATGAACCCGGGCGATAAGGAAGCAGAAGCAAAATTCAAGGAAGCTTCCGAAGCATACGGTGTTTTAAGTGACCCGGATAAGAGAAGACAATACGACCAGTTCGGTCATGCAGCCTTTGAACAGGGCGGTGGCGGAGCAGGTGGATTTGACTTCTCCGGCATGGATATGGGTGATATATTTGGAGATTTGTTCGGAGACCTGTTCGGTGGCGGACGCAGAAGAAGTGCTTCGAACGGACCGATGCGCGGCAGTAATGTACGTGCAGGCATCCGTATTACTTTTGATGAAGCAGTATTCGGAACCGAGAAAGAACTGGAGCTGAATCTGAAGGATGAATGTGAGATTTGTCACGGAAGCGGAGCAAAGCCGGGCAGTGCAGTGGAAACCTGCGGTAAGTGTGGCGGTCATGGTCAGGTAACCTTTACCTCGCAGTCTCTGTTTGGTATGGTACGCAACGTCCAGACTTGTCCGGAGTGCCGCGGAAGCGGTAAGGTAATCAAGGAAAAATGTACCGGCTGTTACGGAAGCGGTTATGTAACTAAGAAGAAAAAGCTGCAGCTTACAATCCCTGCCGGTATCGATAACGGTCAGGCAATCCGTCTGCGTGGCAAAGGTGAGCCGGGAAGTAACGGCGGCGAGCGCGGTGACCTTCTGGTTGAAGTAACTGTATCCCGTCATCCGATTTTCCAGCGCCAGGATTATGACATCTATTCAACGGCACCGATTTCGTTTGCACGTGCCGCACTTGGCGGTGATGTACGCATCTCTACTGTAGACGGTGATGTTCTTTACGAAGTGAAGCCGGGAACTCAGACGGATACCCGTGTACGCCTGCGTGGCAAGGGTGTTCCGATTCAGGGCAATAAAAACAACCGTGGTGACCATTATGTTACCCTTGTGGTACAGGTTCCGACCAAGCTGACAAGTGAGCAGAAGGAGCTCCTGAAGCAGTTCGAAGAGGCTGACCCGGACTTTAAGCCGGACGGAACCGGCAGCTCAGGTTCCAAGAGCAAGAAGAAATTCTGGCAGTAGGAGAAAAATAATGAAATGGATTAAGATGTCGCTGAAGACAACCGTTGAAGCTGAGGATCTGGTGAGCTGTACGCTTGCAGAGCTTGGAGTAGAAGGAATCGAGATTGAAGATAAGGTTCCGTTAACAGAGGAAGAAAAAGCAAGAATGTTTATTGATATTCTGCCGGATCTTGGCGAAGATGATGGAGAAGCAGTAGTAAGCTTTTATCTTGACCCGGATATCGATGTGGAAGGTAAGCTGTTAGAGATTAAAGAAGCACTGGATGAGCTTCGGGAGTTTACCGACATCGGTGAAGCTTCGATTCAGGTCAGTGAGACCGAGGATAAGGATTGGATTAACAACTGGAAGGAGTTTTTCAAACCTTTCCGTGTCGATGACCGCATCTGGATTAAGCCCACTTGGGAGAAGATGCCGGATACCCACAGCAATGACTTAGTGATTGAAATTGACCCGGGTACGGCGTTTGGTACCGGTTCGCACGAGACTACCCGCCTTTGTATTCTGAATATGAAGGAACGCATGAAGAAGGGTGACTCTGTTTTGGATGTGGGTTGCGGAAGCGGTATTCTATCTATTTTGGCGAAGAAAATCGGTTCCGGTTACACGATTGGAGTCGATGTGGATGAAAATGCGGTAAAGATAGCGCAGGAGAATGCAGAGGTGAACCAGCTTCCGGCGCGTTCGGATGTAACGGAACCGCAACATTACAGCGGTACATGGGAGCAGAATCCGGAAGTAATCGACTTTATTACAGGCAATCTGATTGAATCCCGTGAGCTTCGAGAGAAGGTTGGTCTGGAGCGTTACGACTTGGTTGTGGCAAACATTCTGGCAGACATTATCATTCCGTTATCTGCAGTAATCGGCGAATGCATGAAGAAAGATGCGGTATTTATCAGCTCCGGTATTATCAAGGAAAAAGAAGCTGCGGTAACCAAGGCGCTTTGTGCAAACGGATTCCAGATTGTTGATGTAACCCGTATGGGCGACTGGGTATCCATCGTATGTATTAAGAAATAAGATAAATCCAAGACACAGAAGAGGTATCAAGGATGTATCATTTTTATGTAGAACCGGAAGCAGTGTCAGAAGATATGGCACGGATTACCGGCGGGGATGTGAATCATATCAAAAATGTCCTTCGCATGCACCCCGGAGAAGAGATTATGATTTTGGACGGAAACGGCATGGAATACCGTTGTGAGATAGAAACAATCACGGACGAGGTTCTTGCCAGAGTTCTGGAAGCAAAGAAGACGGAAGCGGAATTAAGCGTCCGTCTATTGCTGTTTCAGGGGCTCCCCAAAAAAGACAAGATGGAACTGATTATCCAGAAAGCAGTAGAGCTGGGAGTTAGCGAGATTATTCCGGTGCTGACGAAGCGTACCGTAGTAAAGCTTGAAGATAAGAAAAAAGAGCAGAAGAAGCTGGAACGTTGGCAGGCGATTGCAGAAGCGGCGGCAAAGCAGAGCGGACGCGGTATCATTCCGCAGGTACGCGAGGCAGTGAAATTCACGGAGGCTGTGAAGCAGGCAGAAGTACTGGACGAGGCGCTGATTCCTTATGAACTGGCAGAAGGCATGGAGGAAGCAAGAGAACGCATCCGTGGACTGCATGGGAAGAAAACCGTCGGTATTTTCATCGGTCCCGAGGGCGGCTTCGAGGAAGAGGAGATTGCATTGGCGGCAAAAGCAGGGATTCATCCGATTACACTTGGGAAACGCATCCTACGGACGGAAACGGCAGGATTGTGTATTCTGTCGGTTATTATGTTTGAACTGGAACGTTAGTATGCAAAAGTAAGATTTTGATATAAAATTCTTGTAGTGTGTCCTTCGATTTTGTAATTACATTGTCAGATAGGGAACGGTGGAAGTAGTAAATCGGAAGGCAGTAGGAGAAGATAGTGGAAGCATATATGGATCATGCAGCAACAACAAAGATTTGTCCGGCTGCAAAGGAGAAAATGATAGAGGCTTTGGATGTGAATTACGGCAATCCGTCTTCACGCCACAGGAAAGGTGTTGAAGCAGAGAAATATATCCGTAATACGACAGCAATCTTAGCGAAAGAATGGAAGGTACAAGAGAAGGAGATTATTTTGACTTCCGGCGGTACCGAATCGAACAATCTTGCACTGATTGGTGCTGCGATGGCAAATAAGCGAGCAGGGATGCACATCATATCGACCAGGTTCGTGCATGCTTCCGTATATCAGCCTTTGGAATTTCTTGCGACACAGGGGTTCCGTATCAGTTATATCAATGTCGATGCGATGGGACATATCTGCATGGACGAGCTTTTGTCTGAGATTTGTGATGAGACCATTCTGGTGTCTGT
>JAZSIB010000173.1:0-22517 GCA_045533585.1 Lachnospiraceae bacterium
AAATGGTATAGGTGGTGAAGTGGTGGTAGTCGAGGATATTAAGAATTATTGTCTCAGTAAGCATATGGCATGTGAAACCTATCCGTTTGGCGATGTACCGATATGTTATAAGTTGAGCGGCAAGATTTTTGCGCAGGTTTATCCATATGAATGGGACTACAAAATTACGCTGAAATGTACCGCAGAGGCGGGAGAATTCTATCGGATGGCATATCCGGGAAAAGTGGTTCGGGGGTATCATTGTCCACTGGTGCAACAGCCGTACTGGAATACGGTGTATCTGGATGAGTTTCCGGATGAGGAATTGTTGGATATGATTGACCTTGCGTATGAGACGGTGCTTCGTAGCTTTAGTAAAAAGGTGCAGAGGGAGATTGAGGAACTATCATACGGAAGAAAAGATGCTTTATGAGTGAAGTAAGCAGTCTTGAAAAGAAGGAGAACTGTATAAGATGAATTTGTCTAAAATACAAAAATTTATTAAGAGCCGAAAAGTAAGCTTCATATGTTCTGTTGATGAGCAGGGTTATCCGAATGTGAAAGCTATGCTAAGACCAAGAAAAATCAATGGGTTAAAAGAAGTCTATTTTTCTACAAATACGTCATCACTCAGGGTAAAGCAGTTTCAAAACAATGCTAATGCCAGTATATATTTTTATCATAAGGGTTTAATCAAATATACCGGCGTTATGTTGGTTGGAAAGATGGAAGTATTAACCGACCAGGATACAAAGAATCTGATTTGGAGAAGAGGGGACACCATGTTTTATAAAAAGGGAGTTACCGATCCGGACTATTGTGTATTGAAATTTACTGCGGAAAGTGGTAGATATTATTGTGATTTGAAGACAGAGAGTTTTGATGTGTAAAGGCGAGGAGCTTATAGGTGATTCTAGGTCATGATATAGCTTGCAAAGTAATCTTTACAAGGCGGTGCAACTGCCGGTTGCTAAATATTAAAGCCGTGTTGATAGACATTTTGGAATGCTCGGGATATAATTGTGTCAGGAAATACGGAGGGTATGAACATGAGTCTAGGCGAAACAATTTACAGACTTCGGACAGAAAAGAACTTATCGCAGGGTGACCTTGCTGAGAGGTTAGAGGTATCAAGGCAGTCTGTTTCCAAATGGGAAAATAACAGTGCAGTGCCTGATCTTGAGAAGATAATTAAGCTGGGTAAAATATTTGATATATCATTGGATGAACTGGTTAATGGTACGGAGGCTCCTCACAAAGTGGAAAATGCTGCGCCATTGCAGGAAACAAAGAAAGCGGAAGCAGGATTTCCGCCACGGAAAATTGCGGGAACGATACTTTTTTGTCTGGCATTTTTCGTTGTGCTGTTTTGCCTGATGGCAGGAGATATATTGGCAGGACTTATCTTGGCATTGCCGTTTCTGTCCTGTGGCATCATTTGTTTTGCATTGAAGCAAAATGTGGGCTTATGGTGCGCATGGGATATCTACGTGCTGTTTGATCTCTATATGTCTTATGCGACCGGGATAAGCAGATCCAGTGTGCTGTACACGTTTCAGTGGACGCACCATATGAATTATATGCGGTTGGCGTTTGCATGGGTTTTGCTGGTTAGTCTGGTGGTGATGATTGCAGTTACCGTGGTGCGCTTTTGGAAGCGTCCGTTCAGTTCGAGAGAGAACGGAAGGAAGTATTTGCTGATTTCGTGGGCTGTGGTTATCGCGCTGCAGGCAGCAGCGATGTTATGGGTTCGGACCGATGTGTACCAATATATTATGGAAAATATATTTACAATGGATGCCGTTTACCGGGTGGTGAATCTGTTCCTTAGCTGGTCAAGGATTGTCGCAGTTACGGTAGCGTTGGTGGTTACCGGGCGAGTGGTGAAGACGAGAAAAGGGAACGAAGCGTTGTAATATGCGAAGGTGGATATTGCGAAATGAATGTAAGGAATGCCCCAAGTGTTGAGACTTGGGGTGTTTTTTGTTTACAAAAGATAGATTCCATGCTATATTTGAATAAATATTCAATGAATAAGCGTTCAAATTAGGAGAGAAAATGAAAAAACGAAGTGAACAGAAGGAATGTAGAAGACAAGAAATTATTGTTGCCGCGCTGGAATTGTTCGTCAGTAAGGGATATGCTGCGACTAAGATTACGGATATTGCACAAAAAGCAAATATGAGTACCGGGTTAATGTTTCATTACTTTGAGTCAAAAGAAAAATTATACGAAGCACTGGTGCGAATGGGAGTGGAGGGAACCCAATATCCGGGAGCGCAGAATTGTGAGCATGCGATCGATTTTTTTGTGAAGTTTACGGAAGAATTGTTTGAGTACATGAAGCAGCAGCCGACAATGGCAAAAATGTTCGTGTTGATGGCGGAAGCGCAGAGAAGCGACGCTACACCGGCACAGATTCGAGAGATAGCAATGGGCGTAAATGTGGTAGAACAGTTTGTGCCGATCGTTGAGTGGGGACAGCAGGAAGGAACGATAAAAGAAGGCGACCCATTAATAATTTCGAATGCGTTTTGGTGCAGTATACAAGGAATTGCAGAACGATATGCGACAAATCAACACATTGGATTGCCGGATGCAGAGTGGATGGTAGATATTGTGAGAAGAAAGTAGGGAAACAAACGATGAAAAAAGTAGTAATTATCGGCGGTGGAATTGCCGGAATGACAGCAGGAATCCTGCTGCAAAAAGCAGGATTTGCAACAGAAATATATGAGAAGAATGCCGTGCCGGGAGGGCAATGCACCGGATGGAAGCGGGAAGGGTATTTTATTGATAACTGCATTCATTGGTTAACCGGAACCAGACCGGGAAGTGCATTGCATGAATTATGGAAAGAGATTGGTGCATTAGGCGACGGGGTGGAAGTGTATGAGAAGGAAATGTTCTTCTCTTCAAAACTCAACGGACAGACGCTAACCTTCTGGAGAGACAAAGAGAGAACCAGAAAAGAAATGCTGGCGCTATCGCCGGAGGATGAAAAAGAGATTAACAAGTTAATGGCATATGTCACCATGGCCGAGACCATGACCGTTCCGGTGGAGAAGCCGTTTGATGCGATGAATCTCATTGACTTTATGAAGCTGGGGATGTCGATGAAGGCAATGGGAAAGGTGATGAAAGAGTATGACAAGATGGACATTAGTGAACTCGCCATGCGGTTCAAGCACCCGTTGATTCGTCGCGCCATCATTGACTATATGCCGAAAGGATATCAGGCATATGCCTTTTTGGTGTCTTACGCAACCGTAACCGGTGGGAATGGTGATATCCCGCGAGGTGGTTCGCTGGCTATGTCGCTTCGCATTGCTGAAAAGTACAAAGCGTATGGCGGAGTACTGCACACAAAGGCAGACGTTGTTTCTGTTCTGTTGAATGGAGACAAAGCAGAGGGGATTCAGCGAGCAGAAGGTATTCTGCTTGCGGACGGCACCAAGGTAGCTGCAGACTATATCATCTGCGCTTGTGATACGGACTATACGTTCCGAAAACTCCTGCCGGAACACTATATGCCGCAGAGTTTGAGGAAACTATACAATGAGAGGGAAAAGTATCCGGTCAGCAGCGGGTTCCAGATAGCATATGGTGTCGATGGTGTATTTTCGGAGTTGACAGGGACGCGCGTTTTCTCCTGCGAGGCACTGACGGTGGGAAAACAGACGGTAGAGTGTATGAGCATACAGTCTTACGATTATGAGCCTGACTTTGCGCCGGAAGGAAAAATGGTGCTGCAGACGAATTTTGCTCAGACAGAAGAGGATTATCAGTATTGGGAATCCCTCTATCCGGATAGGGAACGGTATGAGGAGAAGAAGGCTGAGCTTGCAGAACAGGCATTGCAAAGAGTGGTGAAAGAATATCCATTCCTGGAAGGAAAGCTCCATGTGATTGATGTATGGTCGCCGATGACGTATACGAGATACTGCAATTCTTATATGGGTGCATACATGAGTTTTGTAACGACAAAGCAGGCAAAAAACATTACGGTACCGGGCGTGATAAAAGGAATTGATAATGTATTCTTAGCGAGTCAGTGGCTGATGGGACCCGGCGGGCTTCCGACGGCAGCAGCGATGGGGAAATTTGCGGCATGGAGGATTATAAAAGGGAAAGTATGTTAGAGCAGGCGAGTATATTAGATGTTTTGAATGAACAATATTCAATGAACTTTGATGCAATAGAATTTATCCGGGACAGCGGTTGCATAGCATACGCTGTTTATTTCAACGGCTGTAAATTTTTCCTGCGTGTTACAAAGCCGATGTTTTATGATACGGCAGCGAAGTCTCTGGATATTCATCTGTTTTTGCAGAGTCAGGGATTTTCTGTTCCGAAGATACTCTATACAAAAGATGGTCAACCCTGTGTTAATGTAAATGACGGAGAGGGTAGATATTTTTATGTTTTATATGAATTTGTAGAAGGGGAAGAAGTGAATCCGGAAGAGGATGCAGAGATAATCGGTGCGTTTGTTGGTAAACTGCATCGTGTTATGAAGGACTACCCGGGAGACCTTGTAAAGAAAGACAAGTATTATTATCTTGATCGGTATAGTAATATCTTGCGTGCAAAGCAATATGACAAGGCAGATGAATTTATCGCGTATGGGGAAGCGTTGTGGAATAAAGTAAAGGATTTGCCGTACGGATATTGTCATGGGGATCTGTACAGAGGAAACATATTAAAGACTGCTGAAGGACAGTTGTATATTTTGGATTTTGATACCTCCTGTGAAGGTTTTCCGATGTATGATCCGGCTCTTATCTGCAATATGACAGACTATTTTGAGTTAGAAGATAACGGCTGTGCTAAATCGAAGAAGATATATGAACGTTTTTTACCAAAGTATTTGAAGTACAGCAGTCTGACAGAGACTGAGATTGCATCGTTTTATGATTTGATTGCACTGTATCATTTTGCATTACAGGCCACGATTATTGAGATTTTCGGAATGGATTGTGTGGACAGTGCATTTTTTGACCGACAGCTGAAGTGGCTGTATCAGTGGCAGGAGCAGTGTAGGAAAAAGAATTAAATTATTAACAGTGTTTACTTTTGTGCTAATTTGGGTTACAATATTAGCACGAAAGGAAACGATGCTATGACACAGTACGAACAAATTAGAAATCTGGTTGTATCTAATAAAGGAATGATTCAGACATCACAGGTGACGGAACTTGGAATCTCTAAAACCATGTTTTATCAATACATTAAGGATAATGACATGGAACAGATGGCACATGGAGTCTATATTGCAAAAGATACTTGGGCTGACGCATTGTATCTTTTGCACCTTCGTTGTGAACAAGCTGTGTTTTCTCACGAGACGGCACTTTATTTTCACGATATGACGGACCGGGAACCTGTGCAGTATGAGATTACTGTAAAGACTGGATATAATCCATCAAGGTTAAAAGGCGATGGTATCAAAGTGTATACGGTAAAAAAGGAGTTGCATGAAGAAGGGATTATTATGATGCAAACATCTTTTGGACATATGGTTCCTGTTTACAATATAGAGAGAACCATTTGTGATATCATCCGAAATCGAAGTAACACCGAAGTGCAGACATTCCAAACAGCGTTGAAACAATATGCAAAGAGGAAAGATAAAGACTTGCGACTGCTTATGCAATACGCGACGAAACTCCGTGTAGATAAAATCTTAAGACAGTATTTGGAGGTGTTGTTATGATAAAAACAGCGAAACAACTAAAAGACTTAATCCGAAACTTGTCAAAAAAGAAGTCTGCAGATGCACAGATATTGATGAGAAATTATATGATGGAACGCTTTTTAGAGAGAATTTCTCTTTCTCAATACAGGGATATATTTATCTTAAAAGGCGGAATGCTGGTTGCTGCAATGGTTGGCTTGGATGCACGTGCGACCATGGATATTGATGCGACAATCAAAGGAGCAGATGTTAACGTGGAAGCAGTAGAAACAATTATTAAGAATATTGTTTCGGTTACGTTAGAAGATGGCGTTGTGTTTCGGATTAAGCAAGTTGCAGAGATTATGGACGAGGCAGAATATCCGGGTGTAAGAATTAGTATGGAAACAGAATTTGACGGGGTTCGTACACCCCTAAAGGTAGATATCTCTACCGGAGATATCATCACACCGAAGGAGGTTCGATACAGTTTTAAGTTGATGTTAGAGGAGCGTTCCATTGACGTATGGGCCTATAACTTGGAAACTGTGTTGGCAGAAAAGCTGGAAACGGTGATTTCCAGAAACATAACGAATACCCGTATGCGAGACTTTTATGATATGCATATTTTGCTTAAACTTTATGGAAAGACGTTGAACTCACAGACGTTGGGAGAGGCGTTACAGGCAACCGTTAAGAAGAGAGGGACTATGCAGTATCTGAACGATGCAGAGGAAATATTCAAGGAAGTACAAGATGATGCTAATATGAAAAGACTGTGGGAGGCTTATCAGAGGAAGTTTTCTTATGCAGCAGAGGTCGAATGGGAAATGATAATGAAGGCTGTAAAAGAGCTTTATTGCAAGTGTATCAATGGCAGGAGCAGTGCAAAATGATAGGATTATAAAATAATAGCTTATCCACCGAACCGCCCGCCCATTTCTGCGACTATATAGTGAAAGCTTTCAGATGAGGTGTTCCAATGAACAAAACAGAATTGATAGAATATGCTGACTATCTGTTACAGACGGCGATGCATAAGGTGGATAATATCGAGGATGCAGAGGATCTGGTGCAGGAAACTTTCGTGCAAGCGCTTGTCGCCATTCATCAGAATAAGGCGATAGATAATCCGAAAAGCTGGCTTGTAACCGTGCTTCATCATAAGTATTACGATATGCTCCGCAGAAAATACCGGAAGGGTACGGTGAGCATTGATGTGATGGGGGAAGTTCCAGTATGCGATGACCTTTTCGAGCAGATGGAACGGTCGGAAGAGGCGGAAAATATCCGTCGCAGCCTTGCGCATTTAACTCAGATTTACCGTCAGGTTATGGTGCGCTATTATATCCACGGGGAGAGCATAAAGCAAATTGCGAAGGCGCTTAGTATCCCTGAAAACACCGTAAAGTCACGTCTGGATACCGGAAGAAAGCATATCAGAAAGGACTTGACTATGGAGAACTATACCAGACAGAGTTATGAACCGGAGAACCTTTGGCTGTCGAACAGCGGTCAGACAGGTGTTGCGAATGAGCCGTTTTCTCTTGTGGAAGACGATAAGATTACAATGAATCTGTTGATACTGGCTTACGAGAAGCCGGTTACGCTCCCGGAGCTTGCAAAAGCAATCGGCATTTCTACAACCTACATTGAACCAATCGTGGACAAGCTTGTAAGAGGCGAGCTTATGAAGCGGTCGGGAGATAGGGTTTATTCTGATTTTATTATTTATGACGAGAACGACCGGACTGCGAATATCGAATTGGAAAGAGAACTTGCAGAAAAGTATTACAAGGGAATCTGGAAAATCGTGCAGCGAGGCTTGGACGCGTTGCATGAACAGGACTTTTATAAAGCGTTAACTCCGTCACAAAGGATGAAACTGGACAGTTGGTTTGCAATACGAACGGTGCAGAGTGCAACCAACAATCTACGAGATGAAGCTTGTGGCGGCATTCAGCCCTTTGAAGATTTTCCGGACAGACCGAACGGCGGAAAATGGTATGCGATGGGAAGCCGTTATCCTGCCAATTATGACTATAGCGGGGAACAAAGTGCGTATTTGAACTATATGATTAGTGGGGAAAGTGAAAATTCTCTCGCGGAGTATTGTGGGCTCGCCAAGATAAGTTTGTGCGAGTATGATTGCCTTCTTGGAAAAACCCATAAAGGTTATTGCGGAAACAGCGTCAAATACAAAATGAGCGGTATGGAAGTCATGAAAATGCTCTATGCGATTCATAGTGGTGAAGAAGAAAGCTTACCGATCATCAACATGCATTGTTTTGACAATGTGGAAGGCTTTGAAAGAATGGGATATCTGGCAAGAAACGAACAGGGAAAATTGATTTGCGATGTACCTGTTTTGCGGATGAGTGACCGTTGGAAGTTATATGAGCTTGCAGAGCAGTATAGTAAAATGATAAGAGAACAATATCATGATGAGATAATGCAGCTCATGCAACATCCGGTAAAGCTTCCTTTGCATTTGAAATCGGTTCCCAAATGGCAGCAGTATATGCATTGCTGTTCTACCTTCCCGATGCGGGTGATTATGAATGCACATGAAAACGGTTTGTTTTTGGCAGGGCGGAATCTACAGGAGCAGCCGGTTCCGGCAGTGTTGTTGGCGATTGCGGAATAGTTGAAATGAGGTCGGAGCGATATGCCCCGGCCTTTTGTTGTCATATTATGTCCGAATTTGGATATCAAATCTTGTTGCGTTTTTAGAAAAGCAGGCGGATAATAAGAGATACAATAAGGAACAGAGAACTTGCCGACAGTATGTTAAAAGGGTATTGATATTTTATGAATTACAGCATATAATACAAGTGCAGATAACATCTGTATTCGGGAGAGCTCCTGCCGTTTAAGTGGAGGGTTTAACAACCGGAGAGTTCCTGCCGTTTAAGTGGAAGGTTTAACAACAAGAGGCATCTTATGGATGTCTCTTTTTTGTTTTGAAAGGGACAAATATGCAGTTATATAGTGTTTCCGATGAATATATAAGTTATTTAAAAAATAAGTTTCCACGTGTATATTCAAATAAAGAAAATGCTCGGATACATACAAGGAAATACCTTGGTGCAGTAATAGAACTTGGTTTACACAAATACTATATTCCGTTATCTTCACCAAAGGAAAAACATGATTACTTTGTAGTAGATGGGAAGCGGACGATACGAAAAGACTCTCTTATTGTAATGCGAATTGTTTCTGGTACCGGTGAAAACAAAGAGCTGAAGGGAACACTGCAGCTTGGTACAATGATACCAGTCCCTGATGATGCAATCGAATTATATGATGTCGAAGGCGAGCAGGATCAGGCATACAAAGACCTTGTTATTGAAGAGATTATTTACATTCGTAAACGTGAGAAAGCAATTATGAGAAAGGCAAGTGTCCTATATAGTAAAAGAAAAGCAGGAGAGAAAGATAGGGTTGTACAAAATTGCTTGAACTTTATGGAATTGGAAGAAGCGTGTGATAAGTGGAAAAAGGAACACTAAATTCATACGGTATCATCAAAATCTATATTTACATACCTTCCCTGCCACGGTATAGTAGACTTAACAGATTGGACCCATAGAGGTCTGGTATATGTGGTAGTGCACAGCAGAAAGGCAGGGTTACGACATGGCACAGCATTTTGAACCGACATTTGAATCTTTACGTCAGTATTCGGCACCAGAGTGGTTTCGGGACGCCAAGTTCGGTATCTGGAGTCATTGGGGACCGCAGAGTGTTCCGATGTTCGGCGATTGGTATGCGCGAAATATGTACATCCAGGGAACGCAGCAGTACGAATATCACGTTCGGCATTACGGACATCCGTCGAGGTTCGGATACAAGGATATCTGTGCGCTGTGGAAAGCGGAGAAATTTGACCCGGAAGGACTGATGGAGAAGTATTATAACGCAGGTGCGCGGTATTTTATGTCCCAGGGTATGCACCATGATCATTACTTTAACTATGATTCCAAGCTGAATGCGATGAACAGTGTGAAGGTTGGTCCGGGCAAGGACATTCTGGCGCTGTGGAAGGCAGCTGCAGATAAGTTCGGGATGCCGTTTGGTATCAGTGAGCATCTGGGTGCGTCTTTTGCGTGGTGGCGTGTGAATAAAGGCTGTGATAAGACCGGACCTTATGCCGGAGTGCCTTATGACGGTAGTGACCCGGCATATCAGGATTTCTACTTTGCAAATCAGGAGCATGGTACGGAGAATCCGCACAATGCATTCCCTTGGTATACGGAGAACAAGGAATTCCGGGAGTACTGGCTGCGTGTCATGGAAGAGATGATCGAGCGCTTTGAGCCGGATTTGTTGTATTCGGACGGCTCACTGCCGTTTGGAAAGCATTGGGTAGATGGTTCGGACAGCGCATCTATGGATGCGGAATATGAGAAGGGCTTAAGAGCAGTGTCCAAGTTGTACAACACTTCGATTGCACGTCATGGAGAGAATCGTGCGGTGTATCTGCAGAAGGATCGCAATCCGCAGATTTTCAGTGTGGGCGTTCTGGACATCGAAAAGAGTCAGCTGCCGGGCATACAGCCGGCGCCGTGGCATACGGATACCTGCATCGGCAACTGGTTCTATGATGTACATAGTCCGTACAAGAGTCCGGAGCAGATTATCGAGATGCTGGTGGATATCATCTCGAAGAACGGTGTTATGCTGTTGAATATTCTTCAGCGGCCGGACGGAACCATCGACGAGGATGCGGAGTTCATCCTGAAAAAGCTGGGTGAGTGGTTTGCCATCAACGGAGAAGCGGTATACGGTACACGTCCGTGGAAGCAGTTCAGCGAGGGTGAGACGAGAGTTAAGATTGAAGGCTTCTGCGAGGAGAAGACGGCTTGGGGACGCAGCGATGTCCGTTATGTGCAGAAGGGCGATGCTGTATATGCGTTCCTGATGGGTGCAGAGGCTGGCGACAGTGTGGTGCTGCGTAGCTTCGCAGAGCAGGAAGTGAATGCAGTGGAGCTGTTGGGATATGGTCCGGTTCCGTTCAAGAAAGAGATGGGATTGTTGCTGGTATCTCTGCCGGAGAAGTTACCGTCGTTGTGTGCAAATGCGTTGAAGATACAGTAAGTAAGGCATACGGAAATTTTGATTTTGTAAGAGAGCGTTGAAAAGACAAAATAAAAGGAATGCGCGAAAAAGTGCGAATGGTGTTGCCGTTCGCACTTCTATTTTGAAATGATTTAAGGGGAGAATAGAAATATGCGAAAAACATCAAGTAAAAGAGGACGAAGTGTGTTACAATCAGGCAATCATATATTAGAGAAAAAGAGGATAGGGATAACGTTGATTTTTTCTCAAGGATACGTTGCTTGATTTTTAGTACTCGGAGGAATATACTTGGACTACTAAGTGAACCAACAGTTTGTTTTCGTGAGAAAAGAAGCGTCGACCGTATTCTCACATCAGTAAGGAGGGCGATACTATGGAAATTTTGAAGGGAAGAGTGGACTGTTTGCCGGAAGAGACCGGGTATGACAGCAGCAGAATCACAGCACTGAATGAGCATTTTCAGCGCTTGATTGAAAAAGAAATGATATGGGGAACACAGTATACCATTTCTCACAAGGGAAAGATTATCGCAAGTGCTTCCATGGGTAAGGGAAGTCCCGTTGATGATGTACCGATGAAGCCGGATACCGTGTTCCGGATTGCATCAATTACCAAGACCTTTACTACGGTTGCAATCATGAAGCTGGTGGAGGATGGCTACATAAGACTGGATACCGCAGTGGGCGATCTGCTGCCGGCATTCTCCAAGCCGCCGTTTTCCGGTATTACGCTCTGGCATTTGCTGACCCACACTTCCGGGCTGTATCCGGACGGAGATTGTTTCCCGAACGAGGATATTCCGGAAGGTTGGGACTTGATTGATGCGATGAGCAAAATCACTGAGGGAGATGCAGAGTTTGACTGGGTAAAGGCAACATTGACTACAGGTTTTAGAAGACCGATGGGTACCGAGTGGATGTACAATACCATGGGGTTTGTCATTCTCGGAAAAATTATCAGTGATATTAGTGGGATGAGTGCCGAAGCATATATCGAAAAGAATATTGTACAGCCTCTGGGGATGAAGGATACTTCTTTTGATGTTACAAAGGATATGGCAGCTCGCTTTTTCCCGAGAAACCAAAGGCATAAGGAAAGACTTCAGAGTATTATAGACGGTACTTATGTGAATGAGGACCAGGGTTCTATATGGGAGAAGATTCCGTCAACCGGCGGCGGTATGAATTCAACGACCGGCGATTTGATAAAGTTTGCAAATATGATGCTTGGAATGGGTCGTCTTGGCGATGTGCGGATTCTGGGTCGTAAGGCTGTTGAAAAGGTTACCACTTATCAGCTGAAGGGTGTGCCGGATTACTGCTGGGGCTCCAATGAACCGAACCGTGCATTTGGCGTAGGTTTTGATATGAGAAAGGGTCCCGGATTTACCTACTCGGAGGGCTCTTACTTCCATGAGGGCTATGGTGCAAGTGCAATGTATATCGATCCGGTAGAGCAGCTTGCGGCAACCTGGTTTGTGCCCTGGAATAAGGTGGGCTGGGCAGCGGATGCATTGTTTAATGTACAGAATGTGATTTGGTCCGGTATTATCTAATAGGAGCAGGCGAAGATTTGGATAAAAGAAAGGCTTGAGATGAATCGACTGAAACGTAGCTTTACAGTTTGTAAAGCGGTCGCTTTTGTAACTTACAAAGAATGGAGTGCCTATCGCACCCATTCTTTGGTTTCGGTCTTTGTGGGACCGGTTTATTTTATCGTACAGTATTTTATATGGTCGGCGATATACGGTGGAGCAGGCAGTCTGGCGGGACTGGAGTTTTCACAGACCATCCGGTATTTTGGCGCGTCTGCCCTGATTGGGTATCTTACCATGGACTTTGCTGACTGGAATCTGCAGATGCTGGTGCGGACAGGCAAGTTCCTGACCTTTGCCATGCGTCCCATGCACCATCGCTTTTTTGCGCTTTCGCAGAAGTTCGGACACAGAGTGCTCGGGTTCTTTTTTGAATTCTTGCCCTGTTTGTTAATCTTTATGTTGCTGTTCCGGATTGATATCTGGCCACAACAGTTTCTCTGGACCGTATTGTCGGTGGCATTGGCGTTCCTGATGAACTTTTATGTGAATTATTGTCTTGGGATGACAGCGTTTTTCTTAGTAAAGGCCAGTGGCGTCCGCGTAATGTATCAGTTGTTTGCACAGATTTTTTCGGGTGCGCTGCTTCCGTTGAATTTCTTCCCGGAAGCAGTTCAGAAAATTATGTTGTTTTTGCCGTTCCAGTATACGAACTATATACCAGCGATGGTATGGACCGGAAGTGAGCATATCGGAACATTGGGTCTGAGTATTCCGCAGGCTGTACTACTACAGGCAGTGGCAGTCGGAATTATGATTGCGTTCAGTGAGTTGTTGTATCGTTGTTCTATTAAGCGGTTTACGGCGGTTGGTGCGTAAAGGTTGCGGATTCCGGAAAGAAGAGAGGATTGGATGAAATATCTGAAATTATATTATGTATGTGTGCGGACTGCTTTTTCGCAGGCAATTGCATATCGGACGGATTTTTTGATGGGGAGCCTGATTACGCTTCTGTCGAATATTTTATTTCCGCTGACGACAGTCATGATTTATGCGAACGGTGCGCAGTTCCCCGGATGGGATATGTGGGAGGTATTGTTGATTCAGTCGGTATTTTCGATGTCAACAGGGCTGTCTTCCATGGTGTTAAGCAGTGTAGTATGGGTAACGATGGATCATATCCGTGACGGCAGTTTTGAGACCGTGTTGTTGAAGCCGATATCGCCGCTGGCGTTTATCATTGCGACAAACTGCGATGTAAGAAGTGTCAGCTTATTCCTAGGGGGAGTGGTTCTGGCTGTTGTTGCTGCGGTACATACGGGCGTGGCTGGAGTCGGAGGTTTTGTGTCGTTCTGCCTTTTGTTTTTGGCAGGTTTTCTGGTTCTTTGCGGTATGAACCTGATTATGGCGGCAATCAGTTTTAAGTGGGTAGGAAATTCCAGAATACCGGAAATCTTTGATAGTGTCAGTACGTTTGGAAAATATCCGTTGTCCATCTTTCCGAAGACATTGCAGATTGTGTCCGTGCTTGTGATGCCGGTCGCTATGATTGGATTTTTTCCGGCATCGGCATTGCTTGGAAGATTGGATACAAGGGCTTATTTTGCCCTGATTCCCTGTGCATTATTCCTCTGCTTTGGAATTTGGCTTTATAACAAAATGATTTTACTTTATGAGGGTGTCGGAGGTTGATGATGTCGATTATTACTGTAGAGAATCTGAAAAAGTCTTATACTACTTATAAGCGGGGCAGTGGACTGTTAGAAGCAACGAAAAGTTTATTTGTCAGAGAAAAAGTAAGCATTGATGCCGTAAACGACATCAGTTTCCAAATTGAAAAAGGCAGTATCTGTGGTATCTTGGGACCAAACGGTGCCGGAAAGTCTACCACGATTAAGATGCTTTGCGGAGCGTTATATCCTACCAGCGGAAAGATTGACGTTATGGGATATTCACCGGCAAAAGACAGAATCAAATATGTGAAAAGAATCGGTGCGGTATTTGGGCAGAAGTCACAGCTTATCTGGGACATCCCTCCGATTGACAGCTTTGCGATGAATAAGGCGATTTACGATATTGATAATCAGGATTATGAGAAACGGCTGAAGGAAATGACAGAGTTGTTTGATATCGAAGAGGTGATTCATAAGCCGACCCGAGTGTTGTCTCTGGGTGAGCGAATGAAGTGTGAGTTTGTTATGTCCATGCTGCATCGTCCGGAGATCGTATTCCTAGATGAGCCTACGATTGGTTTGGACGTTATTGCAAAAGCTAAAATCAGAGAGGTTATTGCCGAGATGAACCGTCAGGGAACGACCTTCATTTTGACGACGCATGATTTGGAAGATGTGGAGCAGCTGGCGCATAAAGTAATAATTATTAACCATGGTCAAAAGGTGTTTGACGATGAGCTGCAATGCCTGAAATCAACGCTCGGAAACAAGAAGATTGTTACACTTTCCCTCGCAGAGCCGTATGCGGAGGAGACATTAGGCGGGGTTGAAGTAATACGGGGAGATAATCCGCGTAAAATATCGGTCGAAGTGGACTTGGATAAACAGGGGATTAAAGATTTCCTAAACGGCTTGAATGAGACCGTAAGCTTTATGGATATCTCAATCAAAGAATTGCCTATGGATATGATAATTACCAAGATATATAGTGAAGGGTAAGGTTCCATATAAAGCAAAGCATAATTTATTACACGTGGAGACAGGAAGACGAGTATGAAGCCAGATGTTTCAATCATAGGAGCAGCAATCTTGGATGTATTGGCAGGTCCGGTGGATGAGAGTATTTTCAACAAGGGCTCTCTTCCCATGAATTCTACGAGCCTTTCGTTTGGCGGAGATGCGTTGAATGAAGCAGTGGTCTTAAGTCAGCTGGGAACAAAGGTTGAACTAATCTCGAAGGTTGGGGACGATGAAGCCGGCAAGCGGGTTCTGGATTTTCTGCAGGAGAAGCAGGTAGATGTCACAAAAGTGAAGGTGGAAGAGGCTCTGGAGACGGGCATCAATATTGTGCTGGTCACGCCGGAGGGCGAGCGGATGTTCCTGACGAATCCAAACGGGAGTCTGAGGAAGCTCAGTGAAGCCGATGTGACAGAGCAGTTGGAAAATGTTGCGGATATCGTATGTATGGCGAGTATGTTTGTGTCGCCGTTGCTTGATATCCCGGCGATGGAGCGCATTTTCCAAAGGATTAAGAGTAAACCGGGGCGGATTCTGGTAGCAGATATGACGACGGCCAAGAACGGCGAGTCGCTTGCGGATATTGCGTGTTTGCTAAAGTATGTTGATTATCTTATTCCAAACGAGACAGAAGCGGCTCGCCTGACCGGGGAGACGGATGTGTACCGGAATGCGGAATTGTTCGTAGCGCAAGGAGTGTCCTGTGTGGTGATTAAGCGGGGAAAGAAGGGCTGTCTCATCCGTACAAAGGACAAGCAAATCGAGATACCGGCGTATGCGCATGCAACCTTAGTGGATACAACCGGTGCAGGAGACAGTTTTGTTGCAGGTTTTTTGTGGGGATTGAAGAACGGTATGCCACTTGAGGAATGCGGAAGGTTCGGTTGTGCAGTAGCATCCTGCACGGTAGAGACGTTGGGAGCGAATGCAGCGATTATGTCAGCAGAGTTACCGATGAAGAGGTATGAAGAAATGAAATGCTAAGATAAGAGGTACAGTAGAAACACTGTACCTCAATTGTTTTTTTCGCTTTGTTTACTCTATTATTATTCTATCTTTTATTAACACCTGTATTCCATGAGTTAAAGATGTACCTTACATCGTTACAAAGCAAACCTCTAGGAGGGCTGTTTTATGCTAAAAAGTTCCCCCAAGTTCCCACACACTAAGTCGGAAAACACCCGAAAAGTCAGGAAGATAACGGAACGTAATTCGTACTTTTGAAAAACAAAAAAACCGCGGAAACACTTGAAAATACAGTGTTTTAGCGGTTGAACAAAAAAAGAACCGACCCCCAGGCTCCAATGTCCCAAAAATCAGCTCTTGAGTGCGTCTCCAGGGGCTCGAACCCTGGACACCCTGATTAAGAGTCAGGTGCTCTACCAACTGAGCTAGAGACGCATGTGTCAGTGCGCTTTTCAAAACGCAAGACTGATTATATATCATACTTTTACAAAATGCAAGTACTTTTTTAAACTTTTTTAAATTCTTTATATATTTTTATTTTTTTGTATTATTGGTACGATTCTTGCTCTTTTTAGAGGGCGTCTTCAGCATGTCTGATACCTCGTCCCAGGAGCGCTTGCTCTGGAGTACCAGACGGTTCAGTTTCGGACTCAGATTGATACTGCAGGCAAGCTTTCTTTGTAGGGATTTTTTCATAGGACCTCCTGTTTGGTAGCATGGTTGCCGAGAAGGATAAATATGTACTTTACTATATGTAACAGGCGGGCACGAGGGAACCGTGAACCGTTATATTTGATGGAAAATATAAGAAAGCGCATCAATAGCATAAGACGATTACTTGAAAGATTTCCCAAAACATTGTACACTGAGACTATACATAAGATTAAGAATCAGGAGGATACTATGGCGAATATAGCATATATCATATTATTTATACTATCCGTTATTAATATTCTTCTGTTGTCTTTTGTGGTGAAGCGCCAAAAGTGTTTCTATTATGTTATCTTTTTTATGCTGATCTGTATCTCTTGTTTTGGTTATGTAGTGATGGCGAATGCCACGGAGGTGTCGGTTGCATTGTTGGGTAACATTTTGACCTACTTTGGAGCCTGCTTCTTACCTTATTGTTTTCTGTTGTGTGTTTCAGAGCTTTGTCAGACCCCGGTGAATAAGTGGCTCAGCATCGTGATGTTCTTGTATAATATGACGGTGTTTACTCTGGTATGGCTGACCCAGAAGGGCGTTACCTTATATTATGCGGATATGGAGATTATGCAGAAAAATGGCATTACTGTGTTTGTTACGCAGGCGGGGCCGTTGCGAATTCTGTATGAGATATCTAACATATTCTACGCAGTTGCTGTGGTGGCGGTTCTGACCAGAGCGCTTTTCAGTAAGAAGAACATTACCTATAAGAATTTGTGGACACTAATCAGTCTGGAGCTTATTACGATGGCAATCTATGCTTTCGAAAAATTGGCAGACCATGCAGTAGACTGGGTGTGCCTTGCGTACATCATTGATGAGTTCATCTTTCTGGTGCTCATTTATCAGATTGGTAAGTATGACGTATCGGAGTGTATTGCCGGCACGATTCAAGGGCTGGAAGATTACGCGTACATGATATTTGATTTGAAGCTGAATTATCTTGGATGCAGTCCGATGTTGAAAAAGTATTTTCCGGATGTAACCCATGTACGGGTAGATAAGCAAATTGAACCACGAGGGAACAAGATTATCGAAAAATCTGTTAATTGGCTGAAGTATAGTGTTTCAACAGGGGAAAAAGAAGCACTTTATATTACACAGATGGGACGTGACTTAAAGTGCACATGGCGTCCGATTAATAATGGTCTTTTCGGAGGTCAGTCCGGGTATCTGGTAGAGCTTTTTGATGATACGAATCAGCAAAAATACCTTCGCTTGATCTCAAGCTATAATGCTGAGTTGGAGGGCGAGGTAGAGGCGAAGCTGGAACATATTCAGGAAATGCAGGATAAGATTATCATTGGTATTTCCGATATTGTAGAGAGCCGTGACAACAGCACCGGTGGTCATGTAAAGCGTACCAGCGAGGCTGTCCGTATCTTTATGGATGAGTTAGAGAAGGAAAGTGCGGAGTTCCACATGACAAAGAAGTACGTAGAAAGTGTTATCAAGGCGGCGCCAATGCATGACCTTGGTAAGATTGCCGTAGAAGACTACATCTTGAAGAAGCCGGGACGCTATACCGAGGATGAGTTCCAACTGATGAAGGTACATGCTGCAGTCGGTGCTAAGATTGTAGAAAAAGCATTAAACGGTGTAGAGGATGATGCGTTTATGGAAGTTGCAAAAAACATGGCGCGTTATCATCATGAGAAGTGGAATGGCAAAGGATATCCGGAGGGGCTTTCCGGAAGCAGTATTCCGCTGGAGGCGCGTATTATGGCGCTGGCAGATGTATTTGATGCGCTGGTAAGTAAACGCTGCTATAAAGAAAAGTACAGTTATGATGAAGCGTTTCAGATTATCGAAGAGTCTCTGGGCAGTCATTTTGATCCGGAGCTTGGGCAGGCGTTTTTAAGGTGTAGAAAAGAGCTGGAAGATTATTATGACACGGTGGATGATTAAAGAGTTTTGAAATTTTGTTATGATATAAAAGAGGGTATCCTTCAAGTCAACGTATGACTGTTCGGATACCCTTTTGATGTATATGGTTAATTATTGTTCATTTACCGTTTTAACACGCAGCGGTGAATCGGATTCCCCATTCCGGAGAACTTCTCTTCGTACTCAGTCATAACGTTGCCTTGCACATACTCGCTGTTGTGAAAATCCCAATGAACTTCGGTTGCCTGCCAGCCTGCCAGCTCTGCCTGATCCAGCGAGAACTGGAAGAGGTCATCGTTATCTGTCTTGAACTGCACATAGCCATCCTTTTGCAGGAAGGTATTGTAACGGTCGAGGAAATTCTTCGACGGCAGACGGCGCTTCGCATGACGGTCCTTCGGCCAGGGGTCGGAGAAATTCAAGTAAATTCGGTTAATCTCATTGGTATCGAAGAGGGTGCAGATGTACTCGGCATCAAAGCGAATCAGGAAGAGGTTTTTAAGCTCGAGCTCTTTTTGCTTCTCCACGGCACGCAGGAGGACACTGGAGTATTTCTCAATTCCGATATAGTTGATATCCGGATTCTGTTGAGCCAGCGTGGTGATAAACTGACCTTTTCCCATGCCGATTTCGATATGGATGGGGTTTCGGTTGCCAAAAAGTTCGTGCCATCTTCCTTTGTACTGTTCCGGCTCGTGTACAACGAATTCGTTCTCTGCGATAAATTCACGGGAACCGGTAATGTTTCGTAAACGCATACAAATCTCCTATTCTTCGTAAAAACAAGTTTGCCGATAAGCAAACTTGTTTGATTCAATCAGATTATAAAGTAGTCGGTAAGTGGTAACGGAGCAGATCCTGACTGTCCTTGCTTGCCTCCAATGCGTCGATGGTCGAGCGGAGCGGGCGTGCAAATACGGTAGGGAAGTCAATCTCGTCCTTCTCCGGGCGGATATTGTAGGACAGGTCTTCTTCATCAAGCGAGAAGGAAGCAGAGGTGCCTTCTCGACCACTAACATCCAAGCGAACCCATTTGCCGAGGGAGTGAAAGAATACGACGTTCATGCCGTGCAGGAAATATCCGCTCTTCGGAAGCTCCGGGCGGTAGATGCGCTGATAGCAAAAGCCGACCGCAAAGCCTTCATGGCGAAGAAGAGCAGCCAGAAGCATTGCCTTGGTGTAGCAGTTGCCTTCGCCGTAAAGCATTGCCTCGGTAGCTGTCTTGGTGACGCGCTCCCCTTCATTGTTGCCGGAGTGCTTAATCTCGTTCAATACGAAGTCGTAAGCAGCTTTTGCTTTGCCTATTTCGTCAGGGATGTTACCGAGCAGTTCTTTGGCTTTGGCATCAATGGCCGGATGCATAAAATCAATCTGCTTGGATGCTGCCATGTATTCAGCTAAGTTGTTTTCGTCAAAAATAAATTTCATATCGATTACCTTTCAAAGAGATATTCTCATCGTGTATTCAGGGGTGCAAAAAGCACTACAACGCAATTATATTATAGGAATTCGTGATTTACAATCTTAATTTTCCCGAATCACTTGCAAATATTTATCCGCCGCGCGTTTCGGTCCGTATAGAGAGAAGTTGTTCTTCAAAAGTTGCTCGATGCAGTCAAGAAGTTCAGCGCTGATGCGTTCTCCCGGTACAAGCATCGGAATTCCCGGTGGATACAGATAGAGGAACTCCGCGCTGATGTGACCTTCGCAGGCAGAGTACGGAAGAGATTCCGTGGGAGCATCTTCTACTGCGTAGGAGTCGTAGACTGCTTCAGGGATAGCGGGGTAACGGAAATAATCATTTGTGGCGTGTTGTGTTGCTTCAACCGTTCGAAAATTTGTGCCGGGAGAGATTGTCTGTAAATCCGGAGTTTGTTTTAGTGCAAGTTCTGCGTCAATTGCAAGCAGTGCTTCCGCAAAGCGTTCAAATGTTTCTTCTGTGTCTGCGATACCCGTAATCGCAATGATGTGTCGCGGTGCACTGGCTTCCAGCTCGATTCCAAAGTCTTTTTTCAAGTATTCTGCAAGCTGCAAGCCGGTTAAGGTTGCCGGAGTAGTGACCACGATGCGGGATGGGTCGCAAGTGGGGGGAACGGGTTGTGGTGCGGTATCGGCACTAGGCTGTGGTATAGCACACTTGTTTTCATACTTGTCAGGCGCAATAACATGGAGCTGCTTTAATTCTTTTGTCTTCTCGTAGAACCGCATAAGATTTTGTTGCAGTGCAGAAAACAGCTCATCTGCCCGCTTCTCTAAGGCGCGGATGCATTGGTCCACGGAGGACAGCAACAGAAAGGACGGACTGCTGGTCTGCAGCATCTTGAAGTTGGCTCGGATACGGTCGAGAGAAACCAAAGAACCGTTGACATGCAGGAGTGCCGTCTGTGTCAGTGCCGGAAGGGTCTTATGGAGACTTTGTACGACAAGGTCTGCGCCTGCAGCCACGGCACTGCCTTCAAATGCAGGATGTAAGGACAGATGTGCTCCGTGCGCTTCGTCTACCAGAAGCGGGATGTTTTGCCCGTGGAGGTAGTCTGCGATCGCCTTTAGCTCAGAAATTCTGCCTTCGTAGGTGGGTGAGGTCAGAATCACGAGAGCAGGGCGCTTGCAGGCAGGAATGGAAGCGGATTCTTGTGCAGCAGAATCCGGTTTTAGTGTGTTGTCGCGTTCCAGTATCTTCTGCAACTGTTCGAGCCGGATGCCTTCTGCAATCCCGTACTTATCATAATCCGGCTGGATGTATTCTGCATGAAGTCCAAACATGCGGATGGCGTGATAGACAGCACAGTGACAATTCCGTGCCATTAGGACGGTGTCACCCCACTTTGTAGCAGAGCGGATGGCGGTTAAGAGACCTCCGGTACTGCCATTTACGAGAAGAAACGAATTCTCGCTGTGATACAGGCGCTGTACCCGTTCTTTCAGGGCGAGCAGGGGACCGGACTCTTCGTACAGACTGTCGAAGCCCGGTATCTCGGTGATGTCGGACTTGTAGGCATCGGGTTGCACAAATAACGGATTCCGCTTGTGGCCCGGCATATGAAGCGGCGTGTAATTCTTATCGGTATATTGGATTAAGTCTTGATAAAGTGACATAGTAGGCTCCGTTCTGAGAACATGTGGTATATTGATATTATCTTCGCTATTCGGGCAGCAGTCAATAAGCTACCGGGAATTTTATTGTTTACTCGACAAAGAAAATGCGAGATAATTATATCAAAGAAGTACAGAGAGAAGTTGATATATTGACCTGATATTCGCAAGTGAAATCAAGAAATACAGAACCGGTTTTGTTATGATAGGACCAGAGCAATGAACGGCAGGTGAGATAGGAATGCAGGAATGGCATAAACAAATTCAAATACTGATAGAAGAAATTGATCGCTGCATCAAGAATAAAAATGATGAAGCATTGACGC
Source organism: Lachnospiraceae bacterium (assembly GCA_045533585.1). Taxonomy (GTDB): domain Bacteria; phylum Bacillota; class Clostridia; order Lachnospirales; family Lachnospiraceae; genus SZUA-448. The sequence continues at coordinate 21,940 of JAZSIB010000173.1, forward strand.
TTTCTTCGCTTGCAGAGAAGCTGGGTTATTCTGAGTTTTACGTTTCCCGTAAGTTCAAAGAGATATCGGGGATGAGTCTTCGTGATTACGTGGGACAGCGCACGCTTTCATTTGCGCTAAAAGAAGTAAGAGATACCACAAAGGGGTTGATGGAGATTGCGCTGGACTATGGATTTTCATCCCATGAGGCATTCTCCCGTGCGTTTAAGGAACAGTATGGAATTACTCCGAGCGATTACAGAAGGAATCCCAAGCCTGTAGTGCTCCGCACTGTCATCAAACCGTTTGATTGCTACTTATTAGGTATCGGAGGAAGCGGTATGGAAAACACATCAAGCGATGTAAACGTGTATTTTGTAACAATTCCGGCGCATAAATTTTTGCATATTCGAAATTACGAAAGCATCGGATATTGGGATTTCTGGCAGAAACAAAGTAAGATTCCGGGACAGGATTGTGAGACGATTTGCGGATTGCTGGACAGCATTACTGGGAAGCTGGACGATAACGGCAGTGATGAACATGACAGCGGAAGCGGACAGGTCATGGCATTTATCAACGAACCGACCGGAAGAATC
>JAZSIB010000025.1:0-2481 GCA_045533585.1 Lachnospiraceae bacterium
CCACTGCACGCATGTCACGTTTTCCGTAATACTGGGCACAGAGCATCGTAGCCCCTGTACCAAGTCCGTAATAGACAGAGAACAGAATTCCGGCATACTGCGAAGCCAGCGACACGGAAGAGATTGCTGACTGTCCGACATGATTCAACATAACAACGTCGGAGGAATTCACCGCCGCACTTAAGAGATTCTGTATCAGAATCGGAAGTACCAGCTTCCAAATCTGACGGTAGAATGTATCTTTGGGTTTATTTGTTTCCATAATTAACTCCATAAAATATGTAATCCCGCAAGCACGATAAGAAATACTACATTTGCCACGGTAAAGTATACAAAATATGCACCCTTGCTACATTTGTTTTCTTTTACAATATATTTGTACGAAATTAAACTTGCCATGGATGCAATCAAAGTGCCGAGACCACCAAGATTCGTACCGACAATCAGGGCGCGGTAATTATCCGTAAAACCCGACAGCAAAAGAGCTGCAGGAACATTGCTGATGACCTGACTTGATACCACAGAAGTCAACACTTCGTTTCCCTCAATCATTCCCTGCAGGAAATTGCGGAACGCATCCAATCTTCCCATGTTTCCGATAAATACAAAGAAACCGATAAAGGTAAGCAGCAACGCATAGTCAATCTTTGCAAAGAGCTTACGATCAAAGATCAGCATGGCAACTACCACAATGCCGAGTGTAATCAGATACGGAATCTTCCCCGCTACTGTCAGCAGCCCGAGTATAAACAGAATCAGATAACGAATCACATCCCACGCATTCCCCTGTAGCTTTGTACGGGTAGTCATATTCTGAAATGATTGCATCGGCGCCTGCATGGCTTTCTTCTCGCTTCGGATTCCAAGGAACAGACAGAACACCGTAATCAAGAAGAAAGACATCAGCGTGTACGGCAGCATCAACAGCAGGAATTCTCCGATGCCCATGCCGGAGATACCGTGCAGATAGATATTCTGCGGATTCCCAATCGGCGTAAACATACTGCCAAGATTCGCTGCAATCGTCTGCATCACAATCACCGGAATCAATAGCTTCTTCTGTACCTCTTCGCCCAGAAGCTCCAAGATGATAAAGCTGAACGGCACAAAAGTAATCAGTGCAACATCATTCGTAATCAGCATACTGAAAAAGAAGCAAAGCAGCACCAGAATCAATACCAGCTGCCACAGCTTATGTACCTTCGATAACAATAATTCTGCAATTTCCCGGAACACACCCATCTGCTGCAATCCCGCCATAACTGCCATCAGACAGAACAGAATCGCAAGGGTGCGAAAATCAACATAATCAATGTATTCCTTGTCCGGTGTTACAATAAACATGGATACGACAGCCAAAGCTACCGCTACCACCAGAACCACTTCTTTTTTTATAAATGCTTTTATCAGTTTCATTCTAACTTCACAGTACTCCTTTATCACACCACGTTTTAACCCAACTCATTTTATCACAAAATGCATTAATGTAAACCAAATGTTTTCCGACATTCTGATTACAGAACAAAAGCCGGGCGCTTGATGTCCCGGCTCTGTCCTTTTGACATGTAAAACGAAAACAATCTATTCAATTACAGTCACAACATTTCCCGTTCTCGGAAGTTCTGCTCTTACCGGAAGACCGTCTTCGGTATCCGGGTAACCCACTGCTAACGCGCCGTATACCCGTTCGCTCTCCGGCATTCCAAGCTGTCGCATGTACGCCAGCACGGCAGGATTTTCATTCAGCCACTTCAACTGATTGATCCAGCAACTGCCAAAGTCAAGCGCATTTGCCATCAGCATCATATTCTCCAGTGCACAGCTACAGTCTGCAATGTTGTTTCCATAGTCTTTTTGATTTGCTGTAATAATTAACACCGGAGCATCATAATGAAAGGCATAATCCCCTCTCTTGGATGCCCGGATGGAATTCACGATGGACTTATAAAGTCCCGGCGTCACTTCCATCTTGGAAAACTCCTGTTGCACCAGAGCTTTTAACTTTGCAAGCACATCCGCATTCTTTACCACAATAAAATGCGTCGTCTGACAGTTCCCACCACTTGGCGCGAAACGCCCGGCTTCCACAATCTGCTTCAGTGCGTCTTCCGGTACGGGCTTTGAAGCAAATTTTCTGGTGCTTCTTCGGCTTTTGATAAAATCAAGCATTTTGTCCTTCATCGTCTTACCTTTCAATACGAAAACAGAAAATCAACCAGCGAGTCGACGTATCACGGTAGAATATATCTTGCGAACTTTACTCCTGCCTGCAAGAAAGTAACCAAGTTCTGCAAGCATTACGCCGCCAATCACGTCAACAATTACATGCTGATAGGTGGTAAGTGTCGAGATACAAACCGTACTTGCCAGCAATAAGGATATCCATCTGTAAACACACGGAATCTCCTTTCGCTTCCTGACTCCACTCCAACAGAGCCAGCTTGTCAGACAATGCATCGAAAGTCGGAGGCCAAGCGGTCT
>JAZSIB010000088.1:0-3677 GCA_045533585.1 Lachnospiraceae bacterium
CATCCGTAAAAACTGCCGCAGCAAACATATCTTTCTTTTTGCGCATAGCATGGGCTCCCTGATTGCAAGAAACGTTATCCAGCACGAGGATGATATTGACGGCGTTATTCTCAGCGGAACTACACACCTGCCACCTGTTTCAGTTACTTTTGGGCAGATTATTTCTTCTGCTATCCGCGCTGTCAAAGGTCACAGCTATGTTTCCCAGTTCATGCATAATCTGCTCTTCCCTCCGAAGAAATTCGATTCTGTCTGTGAACGTACAAAATTTGACTGGCTCACGCGGAACCAGAACCTGGTCGGCCAATACATGAACGATCCCTACTGCGGTTTCGTTTGTTCTATCGGTCTGTACAATGACATTATCAAAATCATGAAAAATATCATAACACCTTTTTCGGTACGCCACACCCGTAAAGATTTACCGATTTATATCATCAGCGGCAAACAGGATCCTGTAGGTTCCTTTGGCAATGACGTCTATCATCTGGTCGTTCTTTTACAAAAGCTCGGCTTTACATCGGTAGACTGCACCCTCTACGCAGAGAGCCGTCACGAACTGCTGAACGAGATTAATCAAAAAGAAGTTTTAATCGGAATTATGAAATGGCTGGGTGCCCGGACCGATGCCACTGCCAAAAATATCTCTGCTGAATAAAAAAAACTTCTTCTGCTCATAATACTCTTGTAACTTCAAACAATGATTTGAACAGAGAACCAAAAGATATTTTGTCCTAATGGTTCTCGGAATGGAGATTATCATGCAGAACAACTACAACAATGCAAACAACAGCAACAACTACAACAACAGTAACAACAGTAACAACAGCAACAACTACAGCAACAACTCTTCTCAGGATAAGCAGCAGAACAAGAACAAGACACAGAATGCATCCAACAACACTTCCAATTCCGGAAACAGCAAGAATGCATCCAACACTGACAACTGCAGATAAGTAAGTACAGGAAGCGATACTCTTCACAGTGTATCGCTTCTTTTTTTGTTGAATATACTATAAACAAATAGCAGAAGATTTTGTTCTTCGGAATCAGGAATCCATGAAAATAACCTCCTTACGAATCAACGATCTGCATACCATCTCCTCTGACCCGGGCAGTCTTCTCATCGACCTGCGTGCTCCGGAAGCCTACCACGAAAAACATCTCCCTTCTGCCATTAACCTTCCCTTCGAAAGCTGGCAGGACAATCCGGAACGTCTCAGCAACTACCGTACCCGTCATCTCTATCTCTACTGCGAATATGGCAATGTCAGTATTCTCGCTGCCCGTATCCTAACCGAAGCCGGATACCGAGTCGTTAATCTCACCGGCGGCATTCACTCCTACCGCGGCTGTTGTCTTAGAAGCAATGCACATTCTCCAAATACTACTTGACGCCATATCTGTTTCATTCTAAAATGAGAAAAAACTACAAAGAAACGGAACATATCCATGCACGAATACGAGTTTATAGCCCCTTGCCACTTTGGTCTGGAAAGTGTCTTGAAACAGGAAATCACTGCACTCGGTTACCGTATCGTATCGGTAGAGGACGGAAAAGTCACCTTTGCCGGTGGCCTCGATGCCTTTTGCAGAGCCAATATATTCTTACGAACCACAGAACGTGTCCTGCTCAAATGCGGTCAGTTCAAAGCTGAAACCTTTGATGAATTATTTGAAAAAACAAAAGCCCTTCCTTGGGAAAACTTCATCCCGGCAGACGGCAAGTTCTGGGTTACGAAGGCAAATTCCGTCCGAAGCAAGCTTTTCAGTCCCTCCGATATCCAGCGCATTATGAAAAAAGCCATCGTTGAGCGGCTGAAATCCAAATACAATATTTCGTGGTTCGAAGAAAGCGGCAACAGCTATCCTTTGCGTGTCAGCATTATGAAAGATATCGTAACCATCGGACTTGACACCTCCGGTGAGTCGCTCCACAAGCGCGGCTACCGCAAGCTGACAGCAAAAGCGCCGATTACCGAAACTCTTGCAGCCGCATTGATTATGCTCACTCCATGGCACGAGAACCGTCATCTGGTAGACCCCTTCTGCGGAAGTGGCACCATACCGATTGAAGCCGCCATGATAGGTGCAAATATTGCACCGGGCATGAACCGTGAATTTCTGTCCGAAACCTGGACAGACCTGATTCCAAAGCGTCTTTGGTACAAAGCCATAGAAGAAGCCAACGATAAGATACGTCGCGACGTACAGATGAGCATCCAGGGCTATGATATTGATGCCGAAGTTGTTGGTTGGGCGCGTCAAAACGCAAAGCTTGCCGGAGTTGACCAACACATACATTTCCAGCAGCGCCCGGTTAGCGCCCTGTCCCATCCGAACAAATACGGTTTCGTCATTACCAATCCGCCCTACGGCGAACGTTTGGAAGAAAAAGCTGCACTTCCACCATTATACGCAGACCTCGGAAAAGCACTCCGCACGTTGGACACTTGGTCCTTCTACCTTATCACCTCCTACGAGGAAGCAGAACGGCACATCGGTCGAAAAGCCGACAAAAACCGTAAGATATACAACGGTATGCTCAAAACATACTTCTATCAATATCTCGGCCCCAAACCGCCGCGCACACCCAAGCAGGAAGCATAATCCCACAATCATATGAACAAATAAAACCTATAATAGGAGCGCAATTCATACTACTGCACTCCCATTATAGGTTTTTTATTATCCTTTATCTTCTCAATTGTTTTTTCTTACAAATTGTTTCTCTCACAGTCCGAACATTTTCGTTCTTCCTCCTGCAAAGAACTTTACAGCAACAGCAACAACGCAAGCATTCCGGCAAATGCCAAGGCACTAAAAGACAGACTAAACACCAACTCGTTCACACGGCTTACTGTTCCGTTCTTCGTATTATACAATAATGTTACCGTCTTATCTTTATTTGTCTTTACCGGCATTCCCTTCGTACGTATCGCATACTGCATATGCTCACCATACCACAGGCTATAGACCTGCACCACATCCGCCTTATCACCTGATTGCATAACCCCTTCGTATCTTCCTTTCGTACGAACTACTGCAGGATTAATCAGAACACAAACATAAGAAAATGCGATGATAGCGATCACTGCTGCAAGCACTGCCAATAATTCTTGTTCAGAAAGCATCGTAGCAAAGACAAACTCCCCGCACAAATACGCAAGAAAACATAAAACTCCGCTTAATGCAAATCCGCATACAAAGGGAAGGTACTGTGTATAGTCAGACGGTATAATCTCTCCTGTCGCTCCGTCATACTGTAGTTTCAAAACCGCGCCGTTTAATTCCTGTACCGGAATCTTATCGGTTACAATCTGCTTCTTTTCTTCACACCCTATTTCAAGCGTATGTGAAACACTGATGCGTTCAATCAGTTCTCCCTCTCTCTTTATTTCACAACTACTCAAAAGGACCGTTGCCGATACTTGTGTTTTTTTATAGGAAACATACAAATACGCACCGGCAACCATTGCCCCAAGCAATAATAATATACCAAACAACAAATATTGCATCCGTCAACCTCCTTTCAGATAATAAAAAAAGGAAAACCACAACGATTTTCCCGAAATCACGACCTGCTGGCGACCGGAATCGAACCGGTACGAGGGTTTAGCTCGCGGGATTTTAAGTCCCGTGCGTCTGCCAGTTCCGCCACGCCAGCACAATGGGAC
>JAZSIB010000164.1:0-3463 GCA_045533585.1 Lachnospiraceae bacterium
GTCCGGCGATCTTGAGACTCCGTACATCTTCGAAGAGAAGATTTTCGGTGGTTCCGTACCGAAGAACTTCTTCCCGGCAATTGAAAAGGGTATCGCAGAGAGCGTTCTTCGCGGACCGCTTGCAGGCTATCCGGTAGTTGGTATCAAGGCTACCCTCATGGATGGTTCCTACCACCCGGTAGACTCGAACGAAATGGCGTTCAAGCTTGCATCCATTAAGGCATTCAAGGCAGGTATCATGGAAGCATCCCCGATTATCCTCGAGCCGATTGCATCCATGAAGGTTGTGGTTCCGGATAAGTTCACCGGTGATGTTATGGGTGACCTCAGTAAGCGTCGTGGCCGTGTACTCGGTATGAACCCGCTTCACGGTGGCAAGCAGGAGATCATGGCTGATATCCCGTTGTCCGAACTTTACGGATACTCCACCACCCTTCGTTCCATGACCGGTGGTATTGGTGATTACTCCTATGAATTCGCTCGTTACGAGCCGGCTCCGTCCGACGTACAGGCGAAGGTTATCGAAGAGGCTGATAAGCCGGTTGAGACCGATGAGGACTAATTTGCATCGAATAACTGAATGTGTTGGAAGAACCGTCGCAGAAGTGCGGCGGTTCTTTTTGTAACCGCTGACGGCTTGGGGTGGGTCAGCTCCGTGCTGCCTGCAAAGTTGTCCGATGCCGGGTCTGCGCGGACGGCTCATTCACGTGTGCTCTATTTGCGTTGCTTCGCGGTCCACTCGTATACAACCGCCTTCGCGGTACTCGGTCCCGTCTCGGGCAACGCAGCAACACGTTCATTCCCACGTCTGCTCGAACGTCATCGGAGCAATCTTTGCAGGCAGCGCGGAGCAGGATGCCACAGGATGGGAGCAGGACGGCGCAGAGACGGAAAGGTCAGTAAAGCAATTTTGCAGAATGAGGCGAATCGGGAATAATAGTATGGCATTGAGCGCATCGGACTGTTGACAAACTGTCGGTACAACGATACAATTAAGAAAAAGTATCGCCACAACGATATAAAAGAGAGTCGAGACTATATAAGGAGATGACTAGCGTTGGATAAGGTAACAATATATCATGGCTCATCTAAAATTTTAGAGATGCCTGCTTACGGCATAGGCAATCCAAACAATGATTACGGTTTGGGGTTTTATTGCACGGAAAGTATTGAGCTTGCCAAAGAGTGGGCGTGTTCGAACGAAACGGATGGCTATGCGAATCGATATACTTTGGACATGAAGGGTCTTTCGGTGTTGTCACTTACCGGTGGGCAGTATAGTATCTTGAATTGGTTGTTTGTTTTGCTTGAGAATCGTAAGTTTCGTATCAGCAGTGCGATTGCAAGGCAGGCGAAAGCGTATATATTTGAGAATTTTGCAATAGACTATCGGCATTATGATATTATCAAAGGGTATCGGGCCGATGATTCGTATTTTTCTTTTGCAAATGCGTTTTTGAATAACACGATATCGATATCGCAATTGGAAAAGGCAATGGTTTTAGGGAAACTGGGAGAGCAGGTGGTTATGATGTCAGAACGGGCATTTGGCGCAATTCGTTTTGTTGACGCAATGCCTGCTCCAAAGGAAATGTATCTGCCGAAGAAGTTGGCACGCGATACAGCCGCCAGAGAAGAGTTCAAAAAAGAGAGAGAAAAGGCTTCGATATTCACAGAGAAGTATGTGTTAGATATCATTAGGGAAGGATGGAAGAACGATGACCCACGCTTACAGCGAGTTGTACTTGGATGATGCGATGAACAATTTGGGCGATATGATGGAATATGCCGTTTGCGATTTGGGATATGAACCGGATACGTTTTTCGGTTGGTTCATTTCGTCCGGTATTGCATCGAAGTTTGAAAAAGGGAATCCGAAGTATGTTGCAGGCATGTCCGGTTTTGAATTGGCAGAAGAGGTGCTTACTGCAACGAATGTTGTGTTTGAACAGAAGGTACCTTTATGCCACGAAGATAAAGGTCGGGAATACTGGGGCGGCTGGATTCTTGCCTATTATCAGTGGATGACGAACCGGCGTTTTGAAGATATCGTAAAGGGCGGTCTTTCGGTGTCTTCCGTATTCTCGATGTATATTCTGCATGAAGCAGATGAGAGCAAGTTTGTCGAGGCGGCAAATGAAATCATCGACAGAACTACGAAGGATAAGAAAAGTAAATTGCATGAGATCAGAAAAGCGCGGGGTTTTACTCAGAAGCAACTGAGTGAAGCTTCCGGTGTTGCACTTCGGATGATACAGCTTTACGAGCAGAAGCAGAACGATATCAGTAAAGCGCAGGTAACGGTTGTACTTAATTTGGCAAAAGTACTTGGTTGTGAAGCGGAAGATCTGATTGGTTAAAAAGAGTCAAAATGACTTAAAGAAATCGAAAGCAGTTGATTGGTTGTTAAAATTGACTGCTTTTTTTCTTCCTAATCTGAAAATCTGTGATATAATTGTAGGTAAGACAGATATTTACAGAAACAAAAGAGGACAATTTACTTTTATAAAAAGTACGCAGTGAGGGACAGGTATGAAAATGAAAAAGATGAAGTTGGTAGTTGTAATGGTATTCTTGTGCATTGGTTTATGTGCCTGCCAATCATCAGGTGACGAAGTGAGTGCTAACAATACTCCTACGGAGGGCATAAAACCAACAGAGCAACCTGCCGTAACATTGACATTGGCACCGGAAAACGCGGATGTTGTGGAACCTACGGGGATGCCACAGGTCACTCCGGAGGCTGTTACAACTCCTGCAATACCACAGACCTTTGATGAAACCATTACCGCTGCAAGAATCGTAGTGGATGGCATCGTACATACCTGTGATATTTATGAGGCAGGTGAACAGTGGTATATCTCTGCAGAAGATGCAAACGGTATTTTTGGAATTTCATCCGAAGATACCCATGTTGCTTTGGATGCTTATGCAAAAGAAACAGATATCAGTTATGAGCAGGATACCGTGTTGAATGCAGCTTATTTCAGTACTTGGGAACCATATTTTGAAACGGAAATGGTAAATTCCTTTGATTTTGAACGGGCTTTTACACTTGGTCTTGCACCGGAAGGAATGCAAATGCGAGTATCAGAGCAAATTTCTTCTGTGGAGTTTCGCGGGCTGTTGACCGAACTGATTAATAAGCTGGCACCGGAGAAATTATCATATTTTGAGGAGAATGTAACAGATCATGATGTGCCAATGTCCAGAGGCCTCGGATTTGTAATGGCTTATTATGCTGCCGTGAGTATCGGAGCGGATGATTATAATAATAATTTCGACAATTCACGTGCCGACGGAGGAGATTTCTGGGACAGTGATTGGAATGAGTACAGGGCATTGTTTCCGACTGTATACGAAGGACCGGAATATTTTGCGCCGGAGGATATGAGCGGATTTGCATGGGTAGAATGGGGAAATGTATATACCGCATCACATCTGTGGTCCTTCTGGCACAGTT
>JAZSIB010000106.1:0-4383 GCA_045533585.1 Lachnospiraceae bacterium
CCAGAATATATCCATCAAATTCCTCCGGCAGGAAGTAATCATATTGCTGCTCCGGTGGGGTGGTATTTTCAGAATAGTATTGAATATAGCTTCCGTAGGTGGTTTTGATCCAGCTATTCACTACCGCCCGCACAGTAGGACTCAGCAGGTACAGGCTGCCAAAGGCTGTGATGGCAGCCAGCACAATGGCGGCGGCATACCGCAGCACCCGATGCCGATACACCAAAAGACCTTCTGTTGCGCATGCGCGCCCTCGAAAGCCGCTATGCTTACGAGAACGAGTTAATGGATCTGATTTCTCTTGGTCTTTCCCGCCGTGCCGAACTGATGTTGCGTGGTTTTTCCCAACAAGCAGTGGAGCAACGAGCTGCCGACCCGGTGCGCAACCTGAAGAACTACGCCATTATTTCAAACACTTTGATGCGAAAAGCAGCAGAACGTGGCGGAGTGCATCCGGTATATCTCGACCGTGTCTCTTCATCCTTTGCCCGGCGTGTAGAAACGATTACAGATTTTTCCGACGGAGCATCCCTGATGCTTGACATGGTGCATTCGTACTGTCGTCTGGTGCGAAAACATTCTGCGAATCAGTATTCCCCGTTTATTCAGAAAACAACCGCATACATTGATGCCAACCTCGCCGGCGACCTAAGTCTGCATACGCTTGCCTCCCTGCAGAGTCTCAACGCCAGCTATCTCAGTGCACTCTTCCACAAGGAAACCGGAAAAACACTTACCGATTATGTGACTGCCCGACGTATGGATGCCGCAGGCAAACTCCTGCGCACCACCCAGCTTCAGGTACAGACCATTGCACAACACTGCGGCATCAGCGATTCCAATTATTTTTCCAAGCTTTTCAAAAAGCACTACGGCATCACACCACTGCAGTTCCGGGAGCGTAATCTTCCTTCCCTTCCGGGGCGCAGCAACTCCTCCAAAAGCAATTAACCAGCTGAAAACGCAAAAAAGACAGGCCACAATGACCTGTCTTTTTTCTCTGCAGTCGAAGAGACTTGAACTCTCACCCACCTGCGTGGACATGAACCTGAATCATGCGCGTATGCCAATTCCGCCACGACTGCAAATCGAGCATGTATGATAATAACATCTAAATGCACGATTGTCAATGATAAATTGTTTGAATTTCTTATAAAATTTACTTCAAAATCTCTTTCAGGAAGGATTCGCCTGCAATTCCGCCCTCACATCCGAAGTATTCCAATATGGTTGCTCCGATATCGGCAAAACTCTTACGTGTACCAAGATTCACACCTTGTTTTACCTTCGCGCCGCAAATCACCAACGGAATATATTCTCTGGAATGGTCTGTCGATTCCGTTGCCGGATCACAGCCATGGTCCGCTGTCACCATCAGAATATCATCTTCACGCAGACCCGCAAGCAATTCCGGAAGCTTTTCATCAAACTCCGTCAACGCCTTTGCATAGCCATCCACATCGTTACGGTGTCCGTACACCATATCAAAGTCCACAAGATTCGTAAAACATAAGCCTTCAAAATCTTTCTTCATATGCTCCAAAGTGCGTTCGATGCCGTCCGTATTGTTCTTGGTACGTACCGTTTCCGTAAGCCCTTTTCCTGCAAAAATGTCATATATCTTACCTACACCCAGTACATCATATCCATCTTGCTGCAAACATTCCAACATCGTTTTTTTCGGCGGTTCAATGGAATAATCATGCCGGTTGGCAGTACGGGTAAACTCCGGCCATTCTCCTGTAAACGGACGGGCAATGATTCTTCCCACACCGTATTTTCCAACACAGATACGTCTTGCAATCTCACAATACCGATACAATTCCGGAACCGGTACTTTTTCCTCATGTGCTGCAATCTGTAATACACTGTCTGCAGAGGTATATACAATCAGGGCTCCTGTTTCCAGATGCTCTCTGCCATAATCATAGATTACCTTTGTTCCGGAATACGGAAGGTTACAGATAATCCTCCTTCCGGTCTCCTTCTCCAGCTCCGCAATCAGTTCCGCAGGAAATCCTTCCGGGAAGGTCGGCAACGGACGTTCCGATACGACACCTGCAATCTCCCAATGTCCGACCGTAGTGTCTTTTCCTCCGGAGGCTTCTGCGAGACGTGCGACCGCACCCTCAAAAGCCGTTGTATCCGCACAGCCTTTTTCTTCTGCCTTACACAGCTCCGCAAAGGCTTCCTGCCCATCGATCCGGTGCAGCCCCAGTCTGCACAGATTCGAAAGCTTAAAGTATTTACTTTTTGCCGCAGACAATAAAGTATTGCTGCCCGCATCTGAGTAAGCCTGTGCATCCGGAAGTTCCCCAATCCCAACACTATCCAGTACAATCAAAAATACACGTTTCATATACCCTCCGTTCCGAAACAATTTCATCTGCACTAATCAATATAAGTAAAGAACAGATTACCACTCTCTTCAAACATCTTTTCCGCCTGCTCTTTTTCCAGTTTCTGTAACGCCCCGGAAGCAGGATTTATTACTTCAACCGTTGTCTGGTCATATCCTGTAATCAACAACACTTCATTTTCTTTCAGAATTGTAATCACCGGATACTTCTTATATACATAGTAAAGTACCTCATCCAGACTTGCCCCTTTCAGCTCCAACGCGGTAACTTTCAGGTACTGTTCCAACCATTCTGCAACATTCTTTGACTCGAAACTGATGGCGGAGGTATCGATATCAAATCCTTCATAAGCAAATATCATCTGTAGCGCATTCTGCAGACTGCTTTGTCCGGGTTTCACACTCGGCGTAATTCCACTGATCGCAGTTCTGTTTGCCTTTACACCGCGCTCCCAGATTACCTTGCCTTCACGATCAATCACCACTCCGACGTTTTCATCTTCGCCCGCGCTGCGGATAGCATCTACCGGATTCTGCGAGCTGATTACCACACGGCCGAACGAATACGTCATATACTGCTCCGGCAGAGATTCCGCAGGCGTAATCCGCACGGTAGGATCCGCAGACAATACCGTAAACGGAACGGTCTGCAGCTTCGGAATTTCTTTGATATCCACATCGCCCGGGAAAGTAATATAGTACTCCGTCTTTGCAAGATCTGTCACTCTGCCTGTCACATATACCGCAGATGTTGTAGAATTCATATGGTTCTGTAGTGCATCCGAACTCGCCGGCAGATAAGTCAGCCCTGCCGTTTCTGCCTTCTTTACTCTGCTCAGGCGGATAACATTTTCTTCAAAGGATGCCTCCGTCACATAGTATCCGGGCTGATTGTATTCCTTAAAGACTTCACCATCCAGACCGGCAATCACCACGCGGTACATCGGCACCGTGTCCGTCCCGTCAAAATTACGCACAATATCCGACTTCTTTGCATAACCGTATACCAGATTCGTATCAATCTTTCCTAACAGACAGAGCTTCTCCTCTGCTCCGCATGCAATCTGCCTTGTTGCTCCGGTCTCCAGATCCAGTACCGTAAGCGTATCGGCAGCATCTGCGCCACTTTGCCATACCACATGCTTCATTTCTTCCAAAAATACCACATTCTTTGCCGGTACTTCGTCTGCAAGCTGCTGTAACGCCTTCGTGGTCAGATTATAGGAATATATCGTATCGTAAATGGTAAAATACAAAATGTCATAAGAATTCATGTACACGAATTCATTTATCTCGTTTTTCAACAGCTGGTAGGTAGTATTGACCGGAATGTGCAGTTTCTCCTCCAAACGGTTTTCCTCACGGTAATACCGATACAGAAGAATACCCACTCTTCCTTCATATTCTCCCCGATTCATATACCCATATACAAGGAAATCCATATCTCCGTTCTGTCTGAGCCCCAGAAGCTTCACATCATGTGCATCATACAACTCCATCAGGTTTCCGTCATCTTCGCTTCGGAACGAAAATACACTCGTCATCGTATTTTCATTTCTATCATAACACCACAGTTCCCTGTTTCGTACAAACGCAGTATATTCCGTGTTCTTTGTTGACAGAATCTCGATATCGGTATCTTCCGTGATTCCGAGCTTCAAATCATCCTTCGCCAAACTGGTTTGGCCGATATCATATATCGCTTCCACTTCCCGTTCGTAGTTATACAAATACGTTCTTATATCTGTATACAGGAAACGAAATGCTTCACGCACCAGATACCTTTCCTCACCGGAACCCGCATTCATCTTCACCACATAGGACAATACAACCGATGCGGTACCTTCATAAAAGTCCGTTATTGTCGGCGGAAGCTCTGTTATGATTTCCGGCTGCAGATCTCCCCAGCTCACCATCTTCCAGGAAGAATGAATATCCGTGCGCGCAAAGGACGAGGAGTTCGAATTGCTCTTCGTCTCCAGATTTTTCTCTACGGACTCCTGATTAATCTTGCCAAGTGCCGA
>JAZSIB010000121.1:0-5807 GCA_045533585.1 Lachnospiraceae bacterium
AAGCGTGTCATCAACCTGACGAGAAGCGGATATACCGGAAGCCAGAAGTACGGTACGATTCTCTGGTCGGGAGATACCTATGCGAGTTGGGATACCTTACGAAAACAGATTCCGGCAGGATTGCAGTTCTGTGCCTGCGGACTTCCGTATTGGACCTTGGATATTGGTGCAATCTTCGTCAAGAACGGTTCCATCTGGTTCTGGAACGGAGATTACGACGGCGGCATCGAGGACCCGGCATACCGCGAGCTGTATACCAGATGGTTCCAGTATGGTGCGTTTCTTCCGATGTTCCGTTGCCATGGCACGGAAGTAAGAAGAGAGCCGTGGTACTATGGTGAGCCGGGCGATATGTTCTATGATGCCATGCTTGCGGCAAACCGCCTCAGATACCGATTGATGCCGTACATCTACTCGCTGGCAGCAGAGGTGTGGAAGGACAACGGTACGATGATGCGTATGCTGGCATTTGACTTTGGTAAGGATGAGAAGGCGCTCGATATCGCTGACCAGTATATGTTCGGACCGGCGCTGATGGTATGTCCGGTAACGGAGCCTATGTACTATAACGTGGGCGGCGTGGCAATTGAGAATGCGAAAAAGAGCAGAACGGTGTATCTCCCGGAGGGCTGTGACTGGTATGATCTTCGCAGCTATGAGCGTTACACAGGAGGACAGTATATCGAGGCAACAGCGGATATCAGCAGCATACCGGTGTTCGTGAAGGCAGGTTCCATCCTGCCGACTACAGAACCTGCGGACAGCACGGCAGCGGCAGAGGGACAGGATATCACACTTTTGGTATATGCCGGTGCTGACGGTGAGTTTACGCTCTATGAGGATGCCGGAGATGGATATGGTTATGAGCAGGGAGAATACTGCCTGACGAAGATTCACTATAACGATAAGGAACGCAAGGTAAGCTGGGAGTCGGAAGGCGATCTGCGGTTCCGTAAGGGTGAGATTCGGATTGAAATCATCGGAGGGAAACAATGAGCGAAGCATATATGAGAAAGAGCGCATATCTGATGCTGTATACCCGTGAGGCAGCAGCGAATGAAGACAGCTATCCGGACGGATTGGCACGCAGTATTCATATGGCATACAGTACGGATGGCATGAACTTTACGCCGTTGTTCAGTAATTACGGGATTCTGTTTGCCAAGGCTGAGGTAACCGAAGAGAATACGCTGGTGCCAAAGTGCGTGAAGAAACCGTGGGTATTTGCAAGAGAAGAGGGCTACGGAATCGCGGCGATCCGTGTGAACGAGGACGGAAGTGAGGAAGAAGAGAGCAAGGGTAAGGCGCTGCTTTGGACGACGTCGGATTTTATTAAGTTTGAGGAATGTGGGTTGGTAGACCTTGCGGATATTCCGGGTATTGGTAACGTAAGTGCGGATATCAGCTGTGTCATTGCAATCGATGCCACACTTGTTGACCGTGCCGTGCTGCATTACAGCAAGCTGACCAATGTAGCCGTACAGCTGCCGGAATGTGTTACCGTGGGTTCGGCAGAGGAGTTAACTAAGGTGCAGGCAAGAGCTGTGTATTCGGACGGTTCTACCGCACAGAAGCAGGTGAAGTGGGACATGGACGGGATTGACTTTACCAAGCCGGGAACCTATACGGTGAACGGTGAGGTACAGAATCCGGAATACCCGTTCCCGCTCGCAAACGGCTACGGAGACCCGGTCATCTTACCGTGGGAAGGAAAATATTATTTTATTGCGACCAACGATAATAACAACGACGTCGGACTGTATGTGCGCGAAGCGGATACGGTAGCCGGACTTTTCGCGGAGGGCATCGAGCAGCATCTTATCCTCGATTATGATGAGGAAAGGAACTTTATCCAGACCTTCTGGGCACCGGAGTTCCATGTCATCGGCGGTGAGCTGTATATCCTGTTTGCAGTTGGCGGTAAGCAGTGGAGTCCGCAGTGTCATCTGATGAAGTTCAAGAAGGGTGGCAGTATCATCTCAGCCGACAGTTGGGAAGAGCCAATCCGTGTGGTAAGACAAGACGGCACATATCTTGGCACCAAGGGCATTACGCTTGATATGACTTATATCAAGTCGGGCAAGGATTCTTATGTGGTATGGTCCTACCGTGAACACTGTATGGCACCGGGAGATACCGGCTCTATGCTGTATATTGCCAGCATAGACGAGAAGGAGCCGTGGAAGCTGACAAGCGAACCGGTGCTTCTGACGAGACCCTTATATGGCTGGGAGAATGTTTCCAATACAATCAACAACGAAGGCCCGTATGCCTTTGTAACGAAGGATACCGTGTACCTTGCTTATTCGGGCGGTTCGGCAAACAAGTTCACCTATGCGGTCGGTTTGTTGACGGCAAAGGTGGGGAAAGACTTACTTGACCTGGATAATTGGGAGAAGGCAAAGCAGCCGGTGCTGTCGTTTTACTCAATTGACGGTCTGTACGGTCCGGGACACAATTCGTTCTTCACGGATGCACAGGGTAATCTTATGATTGCATACCACGGTGAGACGGCGATTGATCAGACATTACGCTGTGACGGTATGCACAGAGTTCACTTTAACATCGAAGGTAAGCCGGTATTTGACCTTGCGCCGGAACGGGATTTGAAACCGGAGTTGAGGAAGGTGCAGATGAAAGTGTGTGTGAAGAAGTAATAGAAAGTAATCCACGACAAAAAACATAGATTTGAGACGAGTTTTTTAACAGGCAGTTGTCAGGAGACGGCTGCCTGTTATATAATTTCTTGTGGATGTTATATTGTATCAAGAGGGAACAATATATGTTCTCGGAAAAGAGGGAGTATGAGGGATAGTTTACGTGATGTATGTGAAAGATTTATTCAGAACCGTGATAATGTACAGGAAACCTTTAAGTGGAACTGTAGTACATATCTTGTACCGGTGTGTGCGGCGATGCTCGCAAGTGCGAAGGAGCAGGTAAGCCTTGCTAAGCTGGAGGAATGTAAGCGGCTGCTGAAGGCAGGTGTCGGAGCGTTTTCCAACTTCAAGGGGAATGCATTTCCGGCACTGGTGACACAGCTGGCACTGGATGAGAATCCGCAGGAGCGTCTTAGAAAGGCAATTCAGATGCACGACATCTTAAAACAGCATTTTTACGGCAGTTCCTATCTTCCGCTCGCAGCGATGGTGCTGAGCGGTATGGTGCAGGAAGCAAGATTTTCGGAAGTAGCGGAACGCGCCGGACGGATCTATAAGAAGATGAAAGCAGAGCATCGGTTCCTGACTTCCAGTGAAGACTGTGTATATGCAAGCCTGATGTCACTCTCCGGTCTGAATGATGACCAGCTGGTGCAGGACGCAGAAAGTTGCTATAAGTATTTGAAAGAAGAATTTTATGATGCAAATGCCAATCAGTCACTGAGTCATGTACTGGCACTTTGTGAAGGTTCTGCAGGCAGTAAGTGCCGTGCCGTGTTTGACCTGTATCATGGATTGCGTGAGAAGAAGTACAAGTACGGAACCGGTTATGAACTGGCAACACTCGGTGTGTTGTCGCTGCTTCCGCAAGGTAAGGCAGCAGTTATGGCAGATTTGATTGAGATTGATACCTATCTCTCGATGCAGAAGGGGTACGGATTCTTCGGTCTTGGAAAAAAGCAGCGTCTGATGCACGCAGGTATGATTTTGGTGAGTGAAGTGCTGGAGAATGAAAACGGTGCACAGAAGGAACTGTATATGAATGCGGCGGCGAACAGTGCAGTGGCTATGGTGATTGCTGCACAGCAGGCGGCGTTGTGTGCAGCTGTGGCGGCAACGGCGGCAGCGCAGGCAGCAGCAACCTGATAATAGAGGATTGTGTCGTTTTTTGGGGTGCGGTTGACCGGAGACAAGGAATCAGGAGCTTGTAAATAAGAACCTTTTATTGTATAATAATCCCATAGCAAACGGGCGAGATCGCAGTGTAGCTAAAAGGGGGTTGATTCTTGTGAATGAAGCCAATACTGCAGTTTCAAGTCAGAAGCAGATGGTATGCAGGGTAACGAAACGTTCCGCAGGTCGGGAGATTACCGATACAAAGGTGTTTCAAGAGCTACAGAGACTGGGTGTTTCGCCCACGATTCTGGAAAGCCTCAGGACAGCGCAGGAAAACAGGCAGGGGTACCAAAAAAACGGTACGGGAAACAGTCATAGATGATAGAAATAAGATAAGAAAAAGCGTTCCGGATTTGGAACGCTTTTTGCATGGAAGAAGAGAACCACGGTCTAAATGCCGGCGCATTCTTTTACGATAAGCAGAAGTTCGCCCGGAGTCAGGGTCTCTTCCGTAATCTCATTTACCTCACAGATAGCGGCTTCGCTGGTGGAAAAACGCTTGGCAATATCCCATAAGGTATCGGACGGAAGTACAGTGTAGGCACTTGCTGCAGGTCGGGATGCAGGCTCTGCATTGTCCGTAACAAGCGTATTACATTCCTGCAGGAACTGTTCTCTGTGACGGGCAAAGACGATGCTGTCAAAGCTGATGCCGGCTTTGATTTCGATGGTATTCTGATCGGCAATCAGAGCAGAAATCTGGTCCGGAACCGCATGGACTTCATAGATGCAGTCCGGTGTGATGTCGTGAATCTCAATCAGTTGTGAGAAAGGAATACTGGTCGTGACGAGTTCCAAAGGGGAGCTGTCCTCGGAGGAAATATAAAAAATGTCAACGTCCATGACACCTTCTGCCAAGAGACCTTCACCGGCAATGTGCACGGAATCCAGCTTGACATTGTTGCTTACATGGCAAATTTGAAGGAGTTTAGGGCGTGTCGGAGTAAGGGCGATATGGTCGGAAATCCGCATGCGGCTGTTGTTGCGCTGCAGAAGGGTCTCGTATTCCCATTCCGTATATACAAGGTCAAGCTGTTCCTGTGTAGAATAAAGGTCGTTGACCAGCGTAAGCTCCTGATCTTCGTATAGCTTGATGCCAAGGTCCAAAAGCAGTTCTGCTTCCAGACGGCGTTCTTCGCCGTCAGCATCGGGTCGCACCTCCAACGAGTACGAGGACGGAAGTAGTGAGATATACGGAATCATGGTTTCGGTACAACCGGGGCAGTCTAAGGAAGTAGCGATCGGAATTTCGGTCTCATAGTATTCGGGGCGGGTGCTGTCCTTTTCCGGAAGATAACATAGAAAGACAGACAGGTCTCCGCTTACGGTGAATTTGTCGCTGCCAAGCCGGATGTCCGGGTTGAGAAAACGAAGCTCATAATACAGAAGCTCACCGATGACAGGCTTTGCATTGGGTAGTGTGATATCTTCGCGGATACGCAGAGAGTCTTTGTGTCCTGCTGCGGTTGCAGTCAGTAAAAGCGGCGATTTTCTGGAATACAGACCTGCAGCGGGACTTACATCAATCACCGCCTCGCGGGAACAAAGTTCTTCACCGGAAATATTGAACCGTACCAAAGAGCGTATGGTGAATTTGCGGGAATTGATGATATCGGCAGTCAGGTCTTCGAATTCCCAGACAAGGTTCAGATTTTCGACAGAGCAGTCCTCGTTTAAGTTTACGCTTTCACTGAACGGAAGCTCGCCTTGCAGCGTGTGGAGCGGGCGGGTGGTGTCGTCGCTTATGTAGAGAATGCGGAATAAAAGTGAGCCGTTCAGCAGAAGCTTGCCGTTCATTTGTTTCTTATCGGTGATTTTTATCTCACCGTCGGGCTTGAGCAACCGCACGATATCCGGCTTGCTGTCCGGAACATTAAAGTCATCATCCAGTGTCACCTGAAGACTGCTTCTGCAGGTTTGTCGGTTCATATAGATATGTTTTTTAATCAGTTCCAAAGAAAATCCTCCTTG
>JAZSIB010000272.1:0-10552 GCA_045533585.1 Lachnospiraceae bacterium
GCAAATCCCCGCCAATCTCAAAGTGAAAATTCGTAACCCCATTATCCTGCTCTAACATAAATTGCAGCAGCTCTGTCATACGCGTATGGTTACAGTTAAACGTACGGTCAACAAACTTGACCTGAGGAACCTTCGCATCCAAAAACACCTGCAGATCTTCTTTTACCTTATCCACTGAACGAAATCGCACATGATTATCCTCGGAAGACAGACAGTAACTGCAATGGAACGGACAGCCTCGTGAGGATTCGTAGTAAAGTATCTTCCCCCTTGTCTGCTCCAATACTTCTTCATCATATGGAAATACCAGCTTGTCCAGATTCACCGGCTTTGCAGGGGAAGTTTTCATAATCGCACCATCGGCAGTTCGGAAAACAATACCCGGAACATCCTGCAGCTCTGCAAACTTTGCTGTTGCACCGGTTTTTCGAAATGTATGAATCTCAAAAAAGAACCGTAACAGTTTCGGTAATGTATTCTCACCCTCTCCGTACATTACACCGTCAACCTGCAGATACTCCTGTAACAAGTGTTCTGCTCCTGCTTCCGCTTCCGGACCTCCAAGCCACAGTAAGGTACCCGGCAGCAGTTTTTTACACTCCCGGATAAGTTTTTTTACCATGTCAATATTCCAGATATAACAGGAAAAGCCGATGAACGCCGGCTTTTCTTCTACAATTCCCTGTAAGATATCATCAAGACTCTGGTTTATCGTAAACTCCCGAATCTTTACATCGTTGCGGAACCTTCCTGCATTGGCACGCAACAGATACACAGCAGGATTTGTATGTATATACTTTGCATTAATCGCAACCAAAAGTATCTTCATAACCCGTCACACTCCAAGTATCGCATGATACCTATTATCCGTACAATTTATCAAAACCTCTACCTTCTATTTATTCAAACGTTTCAACTCAGCAGGACATTTATGCGGTGTAAACGGACCATACTGACAAGCCTTGCATCCATAGCACTTCGTAAACTCTTTTCCTTCGATTACCGCATTAGCAAACTCCGGATCGGCCAAAAGCGCACGCGCAACATCAACTGTATCAACAGATTCATTCTCAAGCAGATATCGAATCTGCTCCGGCTCCGTCAGCCCGCCTACACATGACACCGGTACCCGTCCGTTAAAGTGTTCCTTAAAACAAACCCCAAGACTCTGAATATCAGAAACCCTTTTATCCTTATATGCCGGAAGTGTTTCTAGTCCAGTTAAGCCATTCGACACCTGTAGATATTCACACCCTGACTTTACATACTCTTCGGCTACTGCTGTCGCATCCTCCAAACTGCAATCATAGCCGGACGTACGTACTGATATTAAGAAGTCCGGTCCACACATTTCTCGCACTCTTCTTATCATCTCACTACAGAACCGTGCCCGGTTCTCGGCACTGCCGCCATACTCATCTGTCCTGAAGTTTGTTGCCGGAGACATAAACTGATTAATCAGATAACCGTGACATCCGTGGAACTGAACGCCGTCATATCCTGCCTCTTTTGCTCTGCAGGCAGCATCTACGAATGCCTTCTGCATCGCTTTAATCTCTTCCACACTCATCTCCTGTGTGGTGTATTCACCACGGAAGCCGTTCCGCTTTACTGCAGACGGCCCAATAGCAGGGCCACATTCCGGATTCGAAGTATAGCCGGTGTGATTTAACTGAATTATCATAACGGTTCCGTACTTATGGCAACCTTCGGTGATTACTTTATGCCCTGCAATCTGCTCATCACTCCACAAGCCCATATGAGTCTTGCAGAACCTTCCACCCGGCGTCACAGCAACCGCCTCTACACAGATCAGACCACAACCGCCCTTGGCACGTTCTATGTAATGCTTTGCAAGCCGCTCATTTGCCTTACCTGAATCATCTGTATAGTCAAACTTGACTGTAGGTGCGAATGTAATTCTGTTCTTCAATGTAAAACTTCCGATTTTTATCGGTGTATCTGCCTTTGCCATTTTTCTCTCCATTCATACACAGGAGCTTGTGCAACTATCAAAGTGCGCAAACTCCTGTTTTTAATCATATTTTTATACAATTAAACTGTCAACGTTGTTTCTGTCAATTACAGAAACACGGCAGTGAATAATATCGCTCGGGAACGGTTCGTCCGCCGCAATATGATTGTAGAGCCAGACGATAGGGTCATGTCCCTGTCCAAAGGAATCCTGTCCTATGGTACATGCAATAATACCTTTCTTGATATAAGAAATCAACTCCGGATTCGTATCAAATGTGTATAATTGAACCTTGCCTGCCTTTTTGCTGTCCACAATCGCTCTTGAGGCAGCGCACCCGAAGCCATTGGTAAGGAACAATGCCTTTATATCCGAATTCTTCTGTAAGCATTCCTTAGTACGATTGTATGCATCATTGTCATTTTCCATAATATAGATTTCATCAACAATCTTTATTCCGCTGTGTTTCTTGATTTCTTCCTTGAAGCTGTTGTAACGCTCAGCGTTCGTACCAACCTCCAAATCACCATGCAAAATCGCCACTTGACCATTTTTTCCCAAATCCTTCACGAGAGCCTTTGCAGCAATAAGTCCCGGTTCTGCAGAATCAGGACACAAACAAGCGACTCTTTCTATTTCCGCCGGACAATCACAGTTATATGCCATAACCTTTATACCATTTTCAATGGCCATCTGCACATACCCATAGGTATCCATCCATCCCGGGAAAATTAAGCCGTCGAATTTTTCTCGGATTGCACGATGAATTGCATCTGCAATCTGTTCTTCCGTCTTTTTATAATCACCTGAAAGAATCGGTATAAACTCGGCTACACCACCAACCATAGCAAGCTCTTTCGCTGCATAATTTGCACCACGACCTACACCGTACCAGAATTCATTATCATACATACCTAAAAGCATAATCTTAACCGGTTTTGACTTCTTCGATACAGAAGGTACAATCGCAGTATGGTACTGGCTAAGCAATCCTTGAATACTCGTAAGCATATTTCCCAGTTTTTCCGTATGGGATGCAATCTCATTCGATTCTGCGGCAACCTCTTGCGAAACTGCAGCAATCTCAGACGTGCTTTCATTAATAACACGTGACGTTTCAAACAACATGGTCGCTTTGTTCTTCGTTTCCATTGTATTATCTGCCATAACAACAAATTTCTTAGAAACATCGGTCATCATGTTACGGATATCACCGGACTGCCTATCAATGGAACGGAACGAACTGTTTACCTGCTCAAAGGTCTCAATGCTCTTATTGTAAGTAGCTTCACAGGCACGAATACTTTCGTTTACCTGCTCGCTGCTGCTCATAATCTCCTGTACAATCTGATTGATTGTATCAATACCATCCTTGGTTTTTGAAGACATCACGCTCATCTCATCAGCAACCACGGCAAAACCTTTGCCTGCCTGACCCGCTCTTGCAGCTTCAATGGAAGCATTCAGCGCCAACAGCTTCAGATGATTGGAGATATCCACAATAAAGTCAGCTACTTCCTCAATCTTCTTAATATCGACATTAAAACGGTTTAATATCTGATTGATGTTATTCAGCTCGTTTGACATGTCGCTCATGTCGCTCTCATAGCCTTCTAACCCCGTAATACCCTCCTGACAATTGGTTACGGTATCATCTAAAAGTGACTGAATGGACTGCATCGCGTTTTCCACGGTTGCCATATGTACGCTGTTGGATTCGATTATTTCCAGGTTATCCTTTACTAATTTAAACTGCTCTACAGTCTTATCGGCTACAACCGTAACACCATTCGCAATCTGTTCGTTTCCAACCTGATTTGCATCAACACTCTTTGATAAAACCTCAATTGCATCGGAAAGAACAATAACATTACCCTTCGTCGCTTCAACGAAGGACATCAGATTGCTCTTAATGGCATTTATGGAACCGGCAATGACATTCGATGTGCTTTTACTTTCGCTCACACTAATATCTTCCACATTCAATTCACCATGTACAATCTGTTGGCTCTTTTTATCGATTACATCATATGCCCGATTGTTTTTTACCTGCTTTACAACCAGAAAAGCAATAACCACAAGTTCAATTAAAGCCACTATCAGCAGAACTGTCTGCATACAAAAAAACCTCCTTTAGTAACAAAAATATATAAACCCACAACACGTAAACTATAACATATTTATTTCCAAAACAACAGAGGTTTTTGTAAAAATCCAACATGAATATTTTCTATTTATGATACGGTTGTCCGTAACAATCTATCGGAATAGCAAAACCTCAACAGACTATGTCCATTGAGGTTATTATACCACAAAACACCTGCAAAATCCATTACCTAATGAAGTATTACACTGAGGTTTTTATAATCTAATCATTAACTCCACCCACACAAAAAAATTCTTATACCATAAATCAAGCCAAAAGTATCATTGACAGGCATTCAAAAGCATGCTATTGTTTTTACATTCTTGAAAGGTGAAGTAAATGGAACGAAATTATGAATGTGGAAAGCTCATCAAGCAGATCCACGATGAATTAGAAAAACAAGCGAATAATGTATTATCTTCTCAGAATTTGACGCTTACACAGATGCGTGTCTTAATGGAATTAGAATCCATTCCTGAGCGGCAATTACCCTTGAAAGAACTAGAGTCTTTGCTACACGTAGCGCAGTCAACGGCAGCCGGAATCGTAGTCCGTTTGGAGCAAAAAGGTTATGTAAAAAGTTATGCTGATGCGAATGACCGAAGAATCAAAAGAGTAGCTATCACGGTATCCGGTATGGAATGTTGCAAAAATGCACACTCTCATATCAAAAATATGGAAGAACAGTTATTGTCCAAACTAACGGAATCGGAAAAAAATCAATTTAATAATTTGCTACAGAAAATCTGTAGATAAATAAAAGTATGCTCGCTATAAGCGGGCATATTAGCAGCCCAATTTAATAGCATACTATCAATAGTGTGCTATCAATGAAAAGGAGATTATTTATGGAAATGACAAAAGAATTGGAAGTATTTCGTAGTGCACCCGTACCTAAAGCTGTTTTGAAAAATGCGGTACCGGCAATGGTTGCTATGCTTATGGTATTGATTTACAATCTGGCTGATACACTTTTTATAGGCCTAACCCATAATGCCTATCAAGTAGCTGCTGTTTCTATGGCAACCCCTGTGTTTTTGATTTTCATGTCTGTGGGCACGATTTTTGGTATTGGCGGGACTTCGGTGATTTCCAGAGCACTTGGTGAAGGAAAGGCAGAATATGCGAAAAAGGCCAGTGCTTTCTGTATGTGGAGTTGTATTGTTATCGGCATTGCAATGTCTGCTATGTTTTTTATCTTTATGGAAAAAATTCTGGTAGTAATGGGAACCAGTGCTGATACCTATGACTTTGCAAAATCCTATCTTACTATTGTGACCTTCAGTGGTCCCTTTGTTCTGATTGCGAATTGCTATTCAAATGTTATCCGTGCAGAAGGTCAGGCAGGAAAAGCGATGATGGGACAATTACTGGGTAATTTACTAAATGTTATCTTAGACCCCATCATGATTCTGGGATTCGGCTGGGGAATTACGGGAGCTGCTATCGCTACCGCTATAGGTAATATATTTGGTGCCTGCTATTATATTTTGTACTTTTTACAAAAAAAATCTATTCTTAGCATTCATCCCAGAGATTTCATGCTTCGAAACAAGGTGTGCAGTAGCATTTTGGTTATAGGTGTTCCTGCTTCTCTCGGTTCGCTTTTAATGAGCGTTTCGCAGATTATTATGAACGGTCAGATGGCTTCCTTTGGAGATATGGCTGTAGCAGGAATTGGTGTGGCATCTAAGGTGACGATGATTACCGGTATGGTATGTATCGGCTTTGGGCAGGGAGTCCAAGCTTTACTTGGCTATTGTGTTGGTGCCAATCTGTGGGACCGTTTTAAAAAGGTAATGCGTTTTTCCGTTGTTTTTGCGTTGACACTTAGTTTAACAATGACGATTATCTGTTACTTATTTACGGATCATATTGTGCACATATTCCTTACGGAACAAGAGGCTTTCACATATGCAGTACAGTTTGTAAGAATTCTTTTGTCAACCAGTTTCTTGTTCGGTGTTTTCTACGTTCTGGCGAATGCACTTCAAGCAGCCGGAGCAGCAACACCTGCACTTATCATTAATTTGAGCCGTCAGGGTTTTATTTATATCCCTGCTTTATTTATCTTGAAAGCAAGTATTGGAGCAAATGGGTTGGCATGGGCACAACCTGTTGCGGATTTACTGTCTACAATACTTGTAGTAATACTTTTTGTAATAACAGTGCGAAAAATGGAAATACGCAAAGAAACACATCCCTCCGGCTAATTATTTTTTTAACCACAATAATATTTGTATTGAATGGTGCAGAAACGGATGATTAGTCAGACAATGAATTTTTTCTTAATCCTACACTAAAATAATACCCAGTAAGCTTCAAACAGGCTTACTGGGTATTATTATTCACTGAGGAATTTCCTCAGTGGACTATTATGATACGGTTCACCGTGACACACAACTAAGTTCACATATCTTCTGCCAAGACGATTGAGAAAATTTACAAAGGCTAACTTGGATGTGAATAAAAAAGAACCAATAACCCGTGCGCTGAAAGTAATCAATTTATCGGCTCTGCAACTGTGCCCCGACACTCTTAATGCTTATACACTTTCGCAATAATCAACCCCACGCCAAGAATCAATACAGACACAGCAATCCATATCCAACCGGAGACACCCTCGGTGGAAGTTTCCATGTTATTCATACCAAAACCAAAATTTCCGCCGGGCATCTGAATATTGCCGCCAGATGGATGGTTTCTGTTTCCAAAAGAACCTGTATTATCAGAGGTTTCGGAGTCTCCCGAAGGTGTTGTTTCTGTTCCACCAGCCGATTGACCAGGGAAGCGGCCTGGCATTTGTGGAGAAGCAAATCCCTCTGGCTTTTCAGGCATTCCACCGTTCTGCGGCATACCCTCTGAAGTTGTTGCAGAAGTTCCTTCAACATCCAAGCCGGAAGAATTGCCATCTGTGTTCCCATCATTTCGGGGAATCTCTGTACCTTCCCATCGATTCCCCAAGACCCCCCCATGGAACCCGGACATATCAAAGCCATCCTGCCGCTCACCGCCGAAACCACCTCTGCCTCCACCCATTCCCATGGAACCCATATCGGACAACGTAAGCCCAGATGCATCCACATAGTTCATATTGCTCGTGGTTTCTCCGGTTTCAAGCTGCATGGAAATACTTTCGGAACGGAGCATGCAAAACAGCCGCATGGTTTCCACACCAGCTTCAAAATCTTCGTAGTTGTAGAACGCTGTGGGGTCTTTCTCCGCATAGGACTTGATCAGATTATAGGTGTTGTCGATGATACCGGCAATGTCCACCGTATTCAAAAACTCGACAAAATACTGATGATACAGCTCGGTGTAGATTTCGTTCGACAAAATCCATTTCCACATAGGACGGTCTTCACTGGAGCCACCGGATACAGGAGCATCAATCGGTGTGTTGACGATACTTTGCGCATTGCCGCCTTGGAAAGTCCCGAATGCCAGATTATAGTCCCACGGGAGCATAGCAAGCTGTCCATTTTCTTCGTATAAGTAGTAGTTGTGAACCATGGACCCGGTGTAACTGTCTCCGTTGCAAACATAATTGTGTACCACAAAATAGCGGATAACCTGTTCAATGTCTACCACAGATTCAATCTGCTCACCGTATGACAATTTTTTAAGCGATTCAATCAGGCGATACTGATCCGCTTCGGTGATATCCGTCTTGGCATTACTCCAGATACTGGAGTAGCTGTCGATGCTGTCATCCACATATTGCAGATTGACATCAGAGGATCCTCTGCCAAAGCCGCCCATACCGCCGAAACTGAAACCGTTTATTCTGCCGCCAATGGAGGATGGGTTTTCGTTTTCAGATGCTGAGCCGCCCTGTAGCATACCGGGCATCTGCGGCATATTTCCACCGAGCCCACCCTGCATCTGCGAGGGATCAAATCCACTCATGTCCGGCATATTGCCGCTTTGTTTGTTCGGCATCATCATTCCACGATTGGTTTCGGCGAAGTTTTTGGACGAGGTGAAGCTGTTCATGAAATCGTCCATATTGAAATTTCTCCCATTACCTCGACCCCCACCGAAGCCCATACTGTCAGGCTTGTACAACTCACCGTAATCAGAACCATAATTTCTCTCAAGGAAGCTGTCCTCCACACCTTCAATTGCCAGATACAGTCCCCAATCTTCACCATTTACAGTAATATACACAAAGCTGCACAGAGGGGCTGCGGCACCAAATTCATTCATCATAGTGTAAGTCAGATAGTCCTTCATCATGGTGGAATCCTGAATCAGATTGTTCAGACTCAGTTTATCAAGACCATGGTAGGTGATGGAATTGTCATAATGGTCAAACTCAATCTTAAAGCTATACCGTTCGCTACCGAGGGAGGATACCGTAGAAAGAGAGGTATTGCCTTTTCCGCGGATAGCTACATTCTTGTAGGCTTCGCCATCAATCACCACAGCGGCGCTGTAGTATTCCTCGCTTGTGGCATTATCAATAAATTCATCCCAATCGTTCATCACAATATCAATAGTGTGAACCTTTGTGTTGTCGAACAATCGATTTTCATATCCCATGGTATATGCCATAACCTCAAGACCAAGAGCGCTGCCATTCATAAACAGAATGGTAACGACCAGTATTAAGGCTGTGACTGTCCATGCTATTTTATTAAAATGCTTGCTTCCTGACATAACACTTACCCCATGTAATCGCCGTTGTAAGAAACGATAACAGCGCTATTCACACCAGGCATTTCGGAGAGAATGTTGATAAAATCGGTATCGTCTTCCTTCAGACGGACTTCAATGTTCATTTCAATCGCACCCTTTACGGCAGATTTGCTCTTAACCGTGGTGCGGGTTACATTCTTTACCAGAAACTCCTTGGCTTTTACTTCTGCATCATGGTTTACGCAGTTCAGCACGACCATATAAGGATGCGTATGGGACTTCTGATTCACAAACACCAGCAGAATCAGACCAATGCACACGCTGCCGATGATGGCAAGAGGAATCATACCTGCCGCAAGAATAATGCCTGCGCCGATTGCCCAAAACAGGAACGCAATGTCCAGGGGATCTTTGATGGCGGTACGGAAACGAACAATAGAGAGCGCACCGACCATACCGAGGGACAGAACCACATTGGAGGTTACGGCTAGAATAACGATGGAAGTAATCATTGTCAGGGCGATCAGTGTAGTGCCAAAGCCTGCAGAATACATCACACCACGGTAGGTTTTCTTGTAGATTAAAAAAATGAACAGACCGATGCCGAAGGACAGCACGATGGTCAGCAGCATATCAAGTACACTGATAGAAGATACGTTTTCCAGAAAACTGGACTTGAAAATATCATTGAAATTCATTGTTTGGGTTACTCCTTTGCTTTGTTAATGTTGTTTTTAGTCATACATACGACTGGCGGCATACTTAGAAAAAGCTGCGATTTGTCTGCTGTCAAGCTGTATTGCATCCCGAATCACATCGGGCAGATAGTTATCCCATTTTACTTCAAGAATACAAGGGGAATCCTTGATGGGGATTGTCACACAATCGGGATTTAGAAAATCCGTACAGCTCATGCTTGTACGAATACCATAATCCAGCGTGACACGGACATTGCCGGGAGTGAATACAAAAGGCTCACGGATATAGTCCACGATGACTTTGGCTTTCAGTCCTTCATTTCGAATACGGGTATATAAGCCGAGGATCAGAGCATCTGTACTGTGAGACATCCATTCCACATCACCATTAGCAATCGCCTGCGCCTGTTCCGACGTCAGATTGGCATAGGTTTTATAGCCAAGTCCTCCGTTCTTGAACTTCCGTTCCAGATGGATAGTGGATGAATCATTGTTATACAAGCGAATGCGGTACTTTTCACGGATATTTACGCCGTCCAGTTTCTCTCTGAGAGCTTTATTGTAAAGGTTGTCAAAATACAAACTTCGTATCTCATATTGTCCGTTTACGGCATGACTGTCCGATTTCATTACCGCCCGAAGCCTTTGCCGCAGAATCAGCATATCGTGATTGTTGATCTCATGTTTTACTTCGTGTCTGAATTGCACTTTCTCACCTTCTTTCCAATTAATTCAAACTTTAGAAAGAAATAGTGGAAAAACTGTGTTGCCATCATGAAAAATTTGTGAAATATATGAAAATAGCTCTCACCAAAGCGAGAGCTATTTCCTCAGTGCACCAATTTTTAAACCTTGTATACAGAAGTCCTTCCTCAGTAGAAAAACCGTATCACATCTTATAGATTTTACATTTTCTGCCTTCTTTATAGAAAATCAACCAAAATTACTCCATCCCAATCCTGCCTAGTCCATCCTAGTCAAGTCAGAAATAATAATTAAAAGGGCAGCTAATTTGCCACCCTTTTTTGCATTCCTTATGATCTTAGATTCAGCGATTTCTTCTTTATGATATGGTTGATTATGAATAATCCG
>JAZSIB010000219.1:0-8221 GCA_045533585.1 Lachnospiraceae bacterium
GTGGATGACGGTGCGATTCTGATTGACGGGAAGAACATCAACGATCTGGATATCGAGAATTACCATTCCCAACTCGGTGTTGTGTTGCAGGAGACATTCCTTTTTACCGGTACGATTATGAATAATATCCGTTTCTCCAAGCCGGGTGCAACGGATGAGGAAGTTATCCGTGCGGCAAAGATGGCGAATGCACATGACTTCATCTGTAAGACGCCGGATGGATATAATACTTATGTCGGAGAGCATGGATACACCATCTCAGGTGGGGAACGTCAGCGTATTGCGATTGCAAGAGCAATCCTGAATGACCCGAAACTCTTAATCTTAGACGAGGCAACCTCGAGTCTGGATACGGAGAGCGAATACCTGATTCAGAAAGCACTGGAGCGTCTGACGACAGGAAGAACGACGATTGCGATTGCACACCGTCTGTCTACCCTGCGTGGTGCAAACCGTCTGGTAGTAATCGATGGACACCACATTGCAGAAATCGGCACACACAACGAGTTGATGGAGAAGAAGGGGATATACTACAACCTTGTTACCGCACAGCTTGAGATGCAGAGTCTGAAGGAAGACATAAAGCATGGATAAAGTAATTTTTCATATTGATGTAAATTCTGCGTTTCTGTCCTGGGAAGCGGTTTATCGGCTGAAGCATGGTGAGACACTTGACCTGCGTGAGATTCCTTCTGCGGTTGGGGGCGATAGGGAAAAGCGCAGAGGAGTTGTTCTGGCGAAATCAATTCCTGCCAAAAAGTATGGAGTAAGGACCGGAGAGAGCATTGCGGAAGCGTTACGGAAGTGTCCGGAACTTATGGTGGTTCCGGGGAATCATGGCCTGTATGAGAAGTGCTCGGCGGCATTTATGAAGATTCTTCGGGAGTATACGCCGGATGTGGAACAGTACAGCATCGATGAAGCGTTTTTGGATATGACGGGAACACAGGCACTGTTCGGACCGCCGCTTACCGTAGCGCATGTGATAAAGGACCGGATACGGGACGAACTTGGCTTTACGGTAAATGTCGGCATCTCGACGAATAAGCTGTTGGCGAAGATGGCGTCAGACTTTAAGAAGCCGGATCTTGTGCATACATTGTTTCCGGAGGAGATAGAGAAGAAGATGTGGCCGCTTCCGGTGGGCGAGCTGTTCAGTGTCGGAAAAGCAACGGTGAGAGAGTTGTCGAAGCTTGGCATCCGTACCATCGGAGAGCTTGCAAAATATGACCCCGCAGTATTAAGCCAGCATCTCAAAAAGCAGGGAGAATTTATCTGGCGGCTTGCCAATGGCATTGATAGTTCTCTGGTAGAGTCGGAGCCTGCGGCGAACAAGTGTTATGGGAACAGTACGACGATAGCATTTGATGTGACGGACGCCGGTACGGCAAAGATTGTACTTCTGGGACTTGCGGAGACGGTTGCGTCGCGTCTTCGGAACAATCAGGTCAGGGCAGAGGTGGTATCGGTCGGAATCCGGACACATGAACTGCAGCATTATTCGCATCAGACCGTACTGGATTCACCGACGAATATTACACAGGAGTTGTATCAGGCAGCGGCGAAGCTGTTTGATGAAGTGTGGGATGGAACTCCGATCCGACAGCTCGGCATCCAGACCGGACGCCTGAGTGAGCAGGGGGCAACGCGTCAGCTTCAGTTGTTTGACAATACCGACTATGAAAAACTGGAACGTCTGGACAGCGCGGTAGACAAGATAAGAAAACGTTTCGGAAACGATGCAGTAAAGAGGGCATCGTTTGTAATGGAAGAAAAGCTTGATCATATGCCGGGAAAATCTGCCGGCGAGAAGAAAAAGAAAGACTGAGGTATATAAAAGGTCGCACAATCCACTTGGGTGTGCGACCTTTTGAATGTTTGTGGTTTGTGTTTACGGAAGAGGAAAACGGATATAGCCTCCGTCGGACTCCGCATAGAGAAAATCATCGGTGATTCCCGTGACGTAGCAGAGATTTTTTTGCTGCAGTACTACCGGCGTGGCAATGCCTGCAGGAATATCCAATTTAAGCAGTATGGTGTCAGAGGCAGCATTCCAGTTAAAGTATTGCAGATACGCCTGTGAACGGTTGCAGACCGGAAGTCCGAGAGACCGGGAGGCGGCATCGCCAAGCGGAATCAGAATTTCTTCGCAGGTGTTAAGGTTATAGAGCACCAGAGAGGAGCCTGACTTTCCTACGATGGCAAAGTCTTGATGAAGGAACAGATAATCTGTTGCGTGGCTTTTCTCAGTGACATAAGTGAGCTCCTGCGTCAGTGTATCCATACGAACCAGTGCGGTTGTTCCCTGAGGATCGGTGACAAAGAAGAGAAGTGCGTTGTCAGCGAGTGTCAGGTGATGTGCGGAGTATCCGTCAGACAGCGGAAGCAGGATTCCGCTTCTGCTACCGTCTGGCTCTGCCTGCATCAGCGAGGACTCGATGGCACCTGTTTGGGTATCATAGGTATTATAGATATAGAAAATATATTCGTTGGAGGCGGTAAATACGCCTTCGTTTTGTTGTTCGTTGTAATGTGTTGCATAGACGAGAACAGCATCGTGTCCGGTTTTGTCCATGCGGAAGAACAGTGTGAGTTCGTCCACGGACCAGAAGTCATAGGCGACGTAGATATAATCTTTGGTTTCCAGTGCACCGAGGAAGAACCAATTGCCTTCTGTTGCAGAACTCAGACCGGAGAAGAGCTCCGTAAGGTCTGCGTAGTCCGAAATGCGGTAGGTGTGTGGTACGCGGTCTGCTCCGGTAACGGTGTAATAACCGTGATCGGAAAAGGTAATCTCGTTGTTATCGAGATAAAGTGTTTTCACACCGTTGAAATAGTTGGAATAGTTGATGCCGTCTGTTGTGATGGTGCTGCCGGTACGTACGATATGAAATAAAGTCGTATGCGGATTGCTTCCGGTGACATCGAACAAGTCAGCGGGCTTGGCAACAGGCGGGGCAGACGGCGGTGTAAGGGTAGGCGTCGTCAGTCCGGAAAACGGGTCTTTCTGTTCGAACAGCTCCGGATCTTCTGTAGGAGAGTGCTCCGTGTTCGGA
The DNA here is from genome assembly GCA_045533585.1 of Lachnospiraceae bacterium. Classification (GTDB taxonomy): domain Bacteria; phylum Bacillota; class Clostridia; order Lachnospirales; family Lachnospiraceae; genus SZUA-448. The sequence continues at coordinate 3,057 of JAZSIB010000219.1, forward strand.
ATTGGACCATTGGAATACGATAGCGAATGAAAACGATCCGAGCTTAACACCAGAAATACAGCCAAAAGGAGCAGCAGAATGATAAAAAGAAATCGTAAAAGACGCATTTGTTTTCGATTCATAGATGGAAGCTCCTTTCCTCTGATAATAAAGACCAAACGCAATCATATCATATCCGGGTGGTAAATTCAACCGTTCCGTTCAGTGGAAAACCACAGCGGTCGACAGAATATAGGAAAAAACACTCCCGGATATCAAAATGCTTGAAATTCGTACATATATGTGTAAAATAATAGTATAGGTTTAAAATCTTCAGGCTTAAAAGCAGAAGCGGAGGAGCACTGTGAAGAAGAAAAAGATATTGATGGAAGTTTTTATATTGTTTTTTATTGCTGCCGTATTTATGGCAGTGTACGTTGTGATAGAGATGGGCAATGACTGGCTCGCCGTACTTGGTGGGGCAGCGGTGCTGCTGATTGCAGCGTATCTGTTGATTGATTATTGGTTTGAGTATCGTTCGGATAATGGTGAGCAGCCGGCAGAGGAAGGGAAAAGCAGTATCGATCAGCGTATGGATGCACTGGAAGAAGTTCAGAAGGCTACGTATACTGTGATTAAGCGTGGTAACAGCGAGCAGACAGAGTTACTGCGTAGCATGGATGCGCGGCTGGCGCAGTTGACACAGGCGATAGAACGTATGGGTGAGGCAGCATTTTCTGCGAATACGATGTCAGAGGAGACGAAGCAGGCGGTACTGCAGTCCGGGAAAAATGTTCTGGATGCCGTGAAAGGGATGCGTCAGGATTATCAGACCGGTGTTAAGAATCTGATCAAATATGAAAAAGAAAATGCAAAACAGCTTGCAGAACAGGCTCATACGAATGCCGAGATGACGATTATCGAGCTGAATGCACAGTTCGGAAAGATTGTGGAGAAGCTGGAGGCACAGCAGGAACAACTGGCGTTTATGAGATTTTCCGCACCGGATATGCCGACAGCGGCAACGGCGGAGGAAGAGCCTGAATTTAATCCGGAGCTGATGATGGATTTGATTGATAACAGTGATATGATGAAGACTGTTCCGGATGAGCTGAGCTTTACGCTTCCGATGGACGAGGACGAGGAGCTGTTACCGGTACTGGAGGATGCAGCTACGGAGCTTAAGGTAAAGCCTGCGGCGATGGCAGGGTCGGGAGACGAAGAAGACAAGGATGCATTCGATGCAGAAGCGGCGATTAAAGCCTATATGATAGAGCAGGGCTTTGTTGATGTCGACGAGGAGGGTGCGGAGCCGGAAGAAAGTATGATGATTCCGGAACCTGTGGTGATCGAAGAAAGTGAACCGGAGATACGTCCACAGAAATCAGAAGAGGAGATTGCCAACACATTACAAAGTATGGCGTCCGGAGACCCGAACCGCGCATTGACACCGGAAGAAATCGCAGCGATGTTTGCAGCGGTTCAGTAAAGGCTTATATCTGTCTAGCGACGGCGACCTTTCCGGTACGTGCGCTCAAAGACAAGCAGATAGATTCCAATTAAAGATACGATCAAGGCAGCAGCAATCAAAGGAATGATTCGCTGCTTTCTTGTTTTTTCGGGCGTTTCGGGAACGGTTACCTCCGGGGTGTTTTCCGTGGAATCGGTAATAACAGGGGTAGGAGTAGAAAGTACCTCCTCCGGAAGGTGTGCAGCCAACAGCTCTGCATATGCAGGAGTAAACGCTTCATCCGGTGTGACCAGAAAATCAGGCCAGAGTTCTGGGAAAACGACCGAGTTAATTGGGTAGGATTCGTTGTAATAAGTAATGTCGGCTGTTCCAACGGAAACACCGCCGTAGCTGTAGTGAACGGTTCCGATGGTGTTGTCTCCGTGCAAAAACTCTTCCAGTGGTGCAAAGTTAACCGTTTTTTGTGCCTGTGTGAAAGGGACTCCGTTCGGAAGAACAATAGAACTGTCAGTTGCGATGCGCAGAATCGGTTCGTGTTCTGCTACGGAAAATGCCGGTGCATTGGAAAATAAAGAAGCAAAGGTAGCATTGTCGCCGAGCTCATTTTCCTGAATACCGTGGGAGGTATAGTTGTCAAAACAGAAGTTGAAAAGATTGATGGTATCCTGATACATCTGGTCAACGGTATCTACATAAAGAACAACGCAGATTAAGAGCAGACCATCTTTTTCGGCAAAGGTAATCAGCGTGTTTTTTGCTTCGTTGGTTCCACCGGTCTTGCCTGCGATAGCATATTCATAAGGAAGTGTTTTGCGAAGCATCTTATGATGGTGCGCCATCGGACGGGCAACATTCTTGTTGGTAGCAGGAATCGTATAGGAACGGGTTCCTGCAATCTTGCGAAATTCCGGAATGGAGATGGCTTCTCTGCCAATCAGTGCCATATCATAGGCGCATACATAATGTCCTTCCTCGTGGAGACCGTGGGGATTGACAAAGTTTGTATTGACGCAGCCGAGTTCCTTTGCCTTGGCATTCATCATAGCCACAAAATCCGGCATGGTGCCGCCGACGTGTTCGGCAACTCCGTAGGTGACTTCGTTGGCAGATTCCAACAGCACAGCATAAAGCGCAGATTCCATGGTGACAGATTCGCCGCGGACGAGGCCGACACGACTTCCGTAGACCTTCATTTCGGCATCTACTGTCATGGTCATAATTTCGTTGAGATTACTGTTCTGGAAAGCCAGGAGGGAGGTCATAACCTTGGTAATGCTGGCAGGATAGTATGCGGTATAGATATCCTTGGAATAAAGGACGACGCCGGTGTTCGCTTCCATGACGATGGCGGCAGGAGCACTGACTTCGGGACCGGCAGGCCAATGTGCCTGAGTCCCGACATCGCTTGCAGAAGCAGAAAGTGTCGGAGAAGAAAAAATTCCGGCAAACAAAAATAGTATAAGAAGCAACGCGGTTTGTGCAAAAACGGAAAAACTCCGCTTATGTGTGCGGACGAAAGGCGTTGACTTGGAATGTGTTCTGTTATTATAAGAAAAAAACTTCATGGTCATCATACTCCGATTGTTACTGAACGCACTTAGCGGTGAATGTAAATGCAAATGCAACTGTAATGTTAATTTTACAATTGCAGATACACTATTATACTTCATTTTAAAAATAGTAACAAGTACAAAGCAAGCTCGAGTTTCTGCATTTTTTCATCAAAAGAAAGTAAGAAAGGGATTTGGCACAGCAATATCATGTAATGCACTGTTGAAACGACCGTTTGCAGAAAATGTGTGGCAATGGCGGACACTTGTGTCCGAAAGTGACACACACTTTCAAAAACTGTCGCTTTCACCAGTGTGTGAATGATATGCTGTGTCAAATCCCGCTTATACTTTCCGTCGCTGAAAAAAGCAAAAACTCACGCTTGACAATGCGTTTCCTATCCCGTATACTCTCACAAGGAACAAAAAACATAAGAAACATTTATATAGAAGAAACAAGGAGTTTCCAATGGGCGGAATATTTGGTGTGGCTTCAAAAACAGACTGTGTTTTCGACCTTTTCTTCGGAACCGACTACCATTCGCATCTGGGCACCCGTCGTGGCGGACTTGCCGTATATGGAGAGAAGGGTTTCGACCGGGCGATACACAATATCGAGAATTCACCGTTTCGTACAAAGTTTGAGCACGAATTCGATGAGATGCATGGCAATCTGGGTATCGGTTGTATTTCCGACAACGAACCGCAACCGTTGCTGGTTCGCTCCCATTTTGGAACTTACGCAATCACGACTGTAGGTAAGATTAACAATCGTGATGCATTAATATCGGATATATTTGGGCACGGGAATCCGCACTTCCTTGAGATGAGCGGGGGAGATATTAATCCGACCGAGCTCGTGGCAGCAGTGATTAATCAGAAAGACACCATCACCGAAGGAATCCGGCATGCGCAGGAAGTGATTGACGGTTCCATGACGATGTTGCTTCTGACTTCGGAAGGTATCTATGCTGCGCGCGATCGTATGGGCAGGACTCCTCTGGTAATCGGCAAGAAGAAAGGCGCTTTCTGTGCTTCTTTTGAAAGTTTTGCTTATCTGAATCTCGGATATAAAGACTATAAGGAACTCGGGCCGTCCGAGATTGTGTTTATCACACCGGAGAGTGTGGAGACGGTAGCAGAGGCGAAGCAGGAGATGAAAATCTGTACCTTCCTCTGGACATACTATGGATATCCGACTTCCGCATACGAAGGCACCGGAGTGGAGACGATGCGTTACCGCTGCGGCGAACTGATGGCAAAACGCTATCAGGTAGATGCGGACCTCGTGGCAGGTGTTCCGGATTCCGGTACGCCGCATGCCATCGGATATGCCAACGCGTCCGGAATTCCGTTTGCAAGACCGTTTATCAAATACACACCAACCTGGCCGCGTTCGTTCATGCCGACGAAGCAGACACAACGTAAGCTCATTGCAAAGATGAAGCTGATTCCGGTAGATGCACTCATCCGGGATAAGAGCCTGTTGCTGATAGATGATTCGATTGTACGTGGAACCCAGTTAGGTGAGACGGCGGATTTCTTATATGAAAGCGGCGCCAAGGAAGTGCACATCGGTACGGGTTGTCCTCCGATTGTATACGGCTGTAAATACCTGAACTTCTCACGTTCTTCGTCGGAGATGGAGCTGATTACCCGTCGCGTGATTGCAGAGCGTGAAGGCTGGGACATTGAAGCGATGAAGAATGCCGGAAAGAGCGGATGCAGTGCAAACTGCAGCAGCTGCAGCGGCTGTGGCAAGATTCCTTCTTCTGAGGAACTCAAGCAGGTGCTGTCCGGATACACGGACCCGGAGGGCGAGAACTACAAGGCGATGTCGGAAGCAATCCGCAAACAGCTTGGATTTACCTCACTGGCATTTACACGACTGGATGATATGTGTGAAGCAGTGGGTATCGATAAGAGTAAGTTATGTACTTATTGTTGGAACGGTAAGGAATAAAAACCAGAAAGGATAGAGAGATGGCAAAGAGAAATGATATTCACAAAGTAATGATTATCGGCTCCGGTCCGATTATCATCGGCCAGGCGTGCGAGTTCGACTACTCCGGTACGCAGGCATGTAAGGCACTGAGAAACCTTGGATATGAGATTGTTCTGGTGAATTCCAATCCGGCAACGATTATGACGGACCCGGCAACGGC
>JAZSIB010000147.1:0-7839 GCA_045533585.1 Lachnospiraceae bacterium
CTGCCTTTTTACTCAGCAGACTTCTTACCAACGTTCTGGCACGCCCGCATTTCATCGCATATCACAAAGGCAAAGCACCGTTTCCGGTGGCTTTGTGCCGAACGCTCGGCGCCATGCGTGCCGTATGGACGCTGCGCGACACGGACTATACCGGCAACCCTACTGAACTGTTCGAAACAAACGATATGATTATCTTCGAATTTTTCCGACCATAAAGAATTGCAAAAAGTCAAAGACACGGAGTTATTCTCCTATGCCAAAATCGCCACGGATTATTCTCCGTGGCGATTGCTTTTGATATCTCTATGTTCGATTAGTACGCGATAGTTGAGCTTTTGCAGGTGTTCTTTAAGGAGCTCTGCAAACAGTACAGAGCGGTGTTTTCCGCCGGTACATCCGAACGCTATCTCCAACTGGGATTTTCCTTCTTTTTGGTACAGCGGAAGGAGAAAGTCTATCATATCCAGCAGTTTTCTGCGGAATCTCATGCTCTCAGGGAAACTCAGCACATAATCACGGATACAGCTTTCTGTTCCGTTGTGTTCCTTCAGTTCCGGAAGATAGTACGGATTCGGCAAGAACCGGACATCAAACACCAGATCTGCTTCAGCAGGAAGTCCGTGTTTGAATCCAAAGGAAATCAGCTGTACCAGCATACCGGAGGTATCTGTCTCGCTCTCAAGAATCGACACAATCCGCTGTTTCAGCTGTGCCGGAAGCAGCGAGGAAGTATCGATTACATAATCCGATATTTCTTTCGTTTTCTGCATCAAGGCACGTTCTTTTCGGATTGCCTCCTCAAGCGTCAGGTCATCTCCTTCAATCAGCGGATGCACTCTTCTGGTTTCTTTATAACGCTTTCTGAGCACGGCATCCTCTGCATCCAGAAACATAATCTGATACGGATAGTCCTTTTTCTTCAGTTCCTCCATGGCATCAAAGAAGTCCGAGAACATCTCTTTTCCCCGCACGTCTACCACGGTTGCGATTTTTCTGGTTCCTTCCTTGTCTGCCATTCCGTAAAGGTCTGCAAAATTCACCAAAAACCGCGGGGGCAGATTATCCACGCAGTAATACCCCATATCTTCCAATGTGTTAATTGCCTTGGATTTTCCCGCTCCGGACATTCCGGTAACTACTACAAGTGACATACCCTACCTCTTCCTCTTACGCTATTTTCATCTTGTGCCCATTATCTCCCCTGTAATTACAGGAGACGCTACACACAGCACAGTCTCTTCGTTTATTTCATCATAATACATCGCAAGCTGCACATTAATTCTGTCGTTTCCGGAAACAATATACTCGTCCATCCCTTTCGTATAGGCATACACAGTATATAACTCCTCTTCCCGGTTCTCGCAGACCACCTCGCAGCCCAGCTTACTCAATATACGGTCTGTCAGATGGTTTCTGGCCGCAAGCGTCATATCCTGCGGAAAGCTTCCGCTTAACTGCACGGAGCACTGCACTTCAAGAAGCTCCAGTTCTGTTGCAAGCTCTCCGATCCTTCTTCTAAAATATGCAACACCGTCTCCCTCATCTTCTACCAGACTCAGGCGAATAAGCAGATAATATCTGCTGTCCCTCTGTGCGTCCCGAACACTGAGAACCTTAATAGCGGTATCCGCATACTTTGCTTTTTTCCGATAATAAAATCCGCTTTGCGTGTCTTCCGTAACCGATTCCGGCTCCGTATCCACGGTCAGGCCAAGCCGGTCTGCAGAAAAATAAATCAGCTGCTTCTGATCCTCCTCCGTCAGGTAAGCTTCCGGCAGTCTTGCCGCCAGCGCTACCGTTCCTGTTGTGTGACCCGGACTCACGACAGCAAACGCTTCTTTCAGGTTCCGCTCACGATAGATTATCTTTTCCGTCACATACTTGGTTCCGGCAATGATCCACAATCCGAGCAGACAAACAAATGCAATGCGTAAAGCCGGATGCTGTTTCAAACGGGTTATTATCATTCGTACAAAATCCGGCTTCCATTCCCTCTTCTCTCTCATGAAATCCCTCCTTTGTCAGCAAGAGTATTCCACAAAAGAAATAAGCTAAACAATTCCATGAGGAAATGTTATTTCGGTATTTCCTAAATCCGCAGAATATGCTAAAATACCCTCAATAAGTATTGGGGGTATCTGCATGGACGATTACGCAAAGCTAAAGTTGTATCGCAGACGCTATATTCCGGATGAACTGATTCATCTGAAGGATGACCATATCCTGCAGTATGAACCCGGTTCACTTCTCATCACCGAGTGGAAAACCTTAAAGCCCCGCAAGGACTTTGCCCGCGGCGTTTCTGCCTTCTTCCTCGACAAAGGAATCAAGGTCAGCAAGCTTATGGACGAATATGGGCAGATTACGCGTTGGTACTGCGACATCGGAGCGTTTCATCTGAATCCGGAAGAAAACAGTCTTACCTTTGAAGATCTGCTTTTTGATGTCGTTGTCCATACGGACGGTTCTTACCAGGTACTTGATATCGGCGAGGCAGCCGATGCTTACAAGCAGCATCTCATCAGCGAAGCACAACTTCTCTATGCAATGCAGACGCTCGACGCCCTCCTCGATATGTTACATAACGGCGGTTTTGCCGCCTTACAGGATATTATTGCTCAAGCATGTCGATACGTCTGATATGACGCTCTGCATTGGAGAACGGAGTTGTCAGGAAGGTCTCTACGATCTTTAATGCAAGACCTTTGCCTACTACTCTTCCGCCAAGTGCAAGTACGTTGGCATCGTTATGCTGTCTGGTAGCTTCTGCTGTGAAGCAGTCCGTACATACTGCCGCACGGATTCCCGGCACTTTATTTGCCGCAATGGAGATACCGATACCGGTTCCGCATACAAGAATTCCCTTATCACATTCGCCGGATGCGATTGCATTCGCAACCAACTTTCCATATACCGGATAGTCACAAGCCTCTGTACTATAAGTACCAAAATTCTTAAACTCATATCCGTTTCCGGTGAGGTAGGTTTTTACCTCCTGCATTAATTCAAATCCTGCCTGATCACATCCAAGTGCTATCATACTGTATCCTTTCCGAGCCTATGCTCTTCCGGTCTTTTGCCGGCTTTTTTTATCTTATTCCCAGAATTCTTTTCAAGGAATGATTTCACAAAATTCATCACGGTATCATAACAGTACGGTACCCTGCCGCTTTACGCAAACGATTCATGATTGCGCTTGAGAGCGGATTGTCCTCAAAACTTTCCGAATAAATATAGTCTGCACCGATTTCATCAAATTCACGCAGTGTCCGGTACAGATGTGCCGCAATGCTTTCTTCATCCTTACGTGAGCCGATGGAATACACCGTTCCCCCGATGTAAGCTGTTGCCGTTTCGTCCGTTGCAAGCACACCTACGACTGCACCTTCCGACAGACGTTTTGTTATCTCTGCATTGATTGCAGCAACCACTGCTTCCTGTGCACCCTCGTAGATAGTAAGCTCTCCCTTCGGTGCATAGTGCCGATACTTCATTCCGGGCGCCTTCGCCACCACGTTTTCCTGCATCTGTTTTGCGATGACTGCCTTATCATACTCTACCGGACCGATCACTGCTTCCAGTTGTTCCTTTGTAATATATCCCGGGCGCAATATCATCGGCGCATTACCGGTCAGGTCTACGATTGTGGATTCCAATCCGATGGAAACCGGACCTCCATCCAGAATCATATCAATGCGTCCGTTTAAGTCTTCATACACATGCTGTGCCGTCGTAGTACTGGGTCTCCCCGATGCATTTGCCGACGGAGCTGCAACATACACGCCGGACAAACGAATCAATTCCCTCGCAATCGGGTCGGACGGAAGTCTCACCGCAACTGTATTTAGCCCGCCGGTCGTGCCATCCGGTACAAGCGGGCTTTTTTTCAAAATCATCGTAAGCGGTCCGGGCCAGAATGCTTCTCCCAGCTTCCTCGCCGCCTCAGGCACTTCCGCAGCCAGTTCATCCAACGCCTTCATCTCTGCAATATGAACGATGAGCGGATTATCCGACGGACGCCCCTTCGCTGCATAAATGCGCTTCGCTGCTGTCTCATCCAGCGCGTTTGCCCCAAGACCGTATACCGTCTCGGTCGGAAAAGCCACCAATCTGCCCTTCCGCAGAAGCTCTGCTGCCTCTTTGATGTCTTCCGGACTGAAACTCTCACGCTCCAGCTTAATCACTTTTGTTATTAACTGCTCCCCTTCGGTCGTCTTTTTGACCTCAGGCATCTTATCAGTAAAATTCATACTATCTCGATTCTGTAAAAACTTTTGTCGGCAACACTTTCATACCGCCAAAGCATACTCATTTTACTTACTTCAAGCTAAAAAATCAAGCATATCTTCCAGAGCCAGTAGATCGGAACGAAGTTTCGTATCCTGACAAAGACCGGACCCACTACCGAGATATCAATGTAAATCGGGCAAATCACCACTGCCGCAATCATCACAACAAACAGCAACAGATACAGAACCCTGGTATCCCGGCACAAACCGGCTGCCACCACGGACACTCCGCCAATCAACAGACAATATATGCAAGCAGGCAGAATCAGCTCTGTCTCTGAAAATCCCGTTGTTACCCGCTCTGAGAGCAGCAACCCGGCCGCTGCCGCAAGACAGAGTAAGGCAAGGCGTACCACGATACCGGGCAGAAAAATATGACAAATACTTTTTTTCAAGCCGATTCCCGGCAAAAGACTTCTTGCTTCTCTGTGAATCAGATCCACTGTTGTTGTGCTGATGGCAATATAAAGCAATACCGCCGTAACCCCAATCATCAACGACCGTGCACGCGCATTCTCCGGAACCGGAAGCCCGTCTTCCGCCAATACCTCAAAAGAAAATGCATATCCTTCCGCAAGCATTGCATGATAAACAGCTAATACTTCCTCTTCCGGAATCTCATATTGCTGTAACGCATTCGCAGTAATGTAAGGTGCAAGCTCAGAAAACAACCCGGCACTTACATGACCAAGATACAGTTCCGCTGTCATGGACTGTGGTGAGCGGATTACCTTAACCTGCTTCTCCACGGTTCCATCCGCAATCTTTGTTGCAAGTCCTTCGGGCAGTACGACACCGCAGTCCACTTCCGCACACTCCACAGCCTCCAGCAGCTCTGCTTCTTCCGTATATAATACAAAATTATTTCCGAGCAATTCGTTTGTAATCCGTTGCGACAAAGGCGTTTGATCAAGATCAAGAACGCCTGCCGGTAATTGTTCCGGTACTTTCCCAAGTTGTGCTGCTAACGGCAGGATTGCCACAAGCAACAGCATCATAAGGAGCAGGGAAACACTGTGAAAACACCGTTTTATCGCAAACAACAGTTGTCTCATACAATCCCCCCTGTCTTAAGTTTTTTTAATCCGCTCCGAATCATCACTGCAAACAAGAGCAGATAGCTTACCGCCGCAAGAAGTATATACCAGCTTACGTTTCCCCCAAAACACGGAGTCAGAAGCGCTCTCACCACGCCCACCGGCATCAGATCCCCTGCGACAGCCACCGCATCCGGCAGCAACGTTCTTGGAATCACACCTCCGCAGAGCAACAATCCCAAAAAAGCTATGCTCGTCGTTATAATCACTTCATTTCTCATACTGACAGCAAACGCAAATGCCATGCTGTCAGTAACTATCAACGCAAGTAAGAGCATTGTTACCGTGCCCACTCCTATCGAAAATTCTATCCGTCCGGGCAGCAACACAAATCCGATCAGCAACAACACCATCTGAAAGCCGAGCGGATATAAGAGCTTTCCGGCAGAAAACTGCCAGTCTTTCATCCCATACGACAGCAGGCGCGTATATACCGAGCTATTCAGATCCGTTTTATAAAGTTTCCAGAAGAACAATCCAGTTAATGTAAGAACAAAGGCAATCCATGCTGTCAGATAATAATTTTCCGCAGACAACGAAGTCTTGTCATAATCCGTCATCACAAATTCATAATACCGGTTGTTCGACTCCAATACCTCATTCAAAAGCTGCGTATTCACCGCAAGCAGAAATTGCTCATGCTCTCCGGCAGAACGCCCGTAATCGCGGATCAGATGCTCCCCGCTGAAAACCCCGTACTGTCCCGCTGCAAGCATCCGTTCTCCAAAACGTGCAGCTGCCTCCACAACATAAGAATACGCGCCGATGGATTCCGAAATCAGTATCTGTCCGTTACTCTGCCTGCCGTATGAAATATCCTCCAAAAAATTCTCCGGCAATAGAATCACCGCAGAACAGGTCCCTTCCGCAAACCGCCGAAGTGCTTCTTTTTCTTTTGCCTTTGTTACCCGAAACAGCGGTGCAACAAAATCACTTTCCTCCACAAAACCGATTACCATACGGCTCAACATGGAGTTTTCTTTATCCACCACTGCAACCTCCGGCTGTTGAAACATATCAGAACCGCCGCTGCCCACAGCAACGGCGGTTCCGAATCCGATCGCCCCAAAGATTAACGCAAACAGCAACGCTGCCGCAAGGCAGCGACAGAACAGCCGCATATCTCTTTTCAGCATATCAATCAACATCCCAAGCAAGTCCTTTCTCTATAGGAACAATCCCAAAAGTCCACCAATATCTCTCGTAATATCATCAACGATACCCTGCAGCTCTTCTTCCTCCATTGTAAGAAGTTCGCTGTACTCCGGCTTATCCGGAATCTCGTCCTCACGATCCACGGTAATGGTAATTCCCGGTTCATATTCGACTCCGGCAAGCACCGCCCGTTCCAATTCCATTATGGTAATCTCTTTCTCTGTATTGATTACACCGGATATCTCATACGCTTGCGAAGAGCCCTGACTATCCATGCCGTTCAGTCCAAACACATATGTGCCATCTGTCTTATCCCATTCGATGAAAGCTCCGGCGATCAGGTTCTCGTTTTTCCATACGTTAAGAACACTTTGATATGACGTATTGTCATTTTTCTCAACCGAATATTCCGCCTTGCACTCCACACCTGCACCCTTCAGCACGAAACAAAATTCTCGCAAATCTTCCAACGTCGGTCCTGCCATAACAGAACCGGCAACTTCATTTTCCGCATTTTCTGCAACAAATTCAATCCCTGCAAGGCAGCCGTCTGTCTGTGATATATAGGCAACTATGGTAATCTCTCTCTCTTCCAGTGCATCCACGATCGCTTTCTTCGCGTCCATGATTACGTCCAACGTATCATACACTGCACGGATGACTTCCTGTTTGTCCGCAATTTCATAGGACAGCTCATCCGAAATCTCTTCCAGATAATCCGTATACTTCACCAGCAGCTTTTCAAACTCCTTGGATTGGCTCAGATATTCCGCCATCTCACTGACAATTTCCGCCGCTTCATCGGCTAAACACTTTATTTCGATTGCCGTTGTTTCAAGTTCCTCTCCGTTAAAGTCAAGAATCTCTTCTCGCTTGTCCGTCTCCGCATTGGTTCTCACGGATTTGTCCAGTTGCTTTATCAATTTCTTCAGAAACTTCTCACAATCCTTTGAAAGCTCCTCTTCCATTTCCTGCAATCGCGCTTGTAATTCCTCCGATACCGTAACTTCCGAAATGGATTCCTGTACACCCAGAAGTTTCAGCAGTGCTGAGTCTTTCGCATTCTCAGGAAGGTCCTTCAGACTGATTCCATAAGTATCTTCCAACAGTGTTTCCGAACTTGCAATTAAATCCTCTCTATCTAACCATACGGCCGCATCTAAGAGATTCGTTCCGTTCATGCTCGCCCCCGCAGAAAGAGCACCTGCTCCGTCTTTCAGTGCAGAATACAGCTTTGCCTTCACATCCGCGTTCAGGAAGCCGTATGTAAGCTTCGCAGTATTCATGCTTACTTCCAC
>JAZSIB010000172.1:0-2499 GCA_045533585.1 Lachnospiraceae bacterium
TGTGGCACTTCGTAACCATGCCATCAAATACAGCGATGCTCACCGGAGCGAAATCACAGAAGTTTATCGGAAGCAGAATTATATTAAAAGCAGCAGTATGAATGTCAGTGCGGGTAAAGACATCCGTATCTATCAGTTGAAACATTGGTTCCACACCCTGCATGAGCGTTTGTGTAAGCAGGCAGTGGATTATGAGAAACGGACAGAACTTCGATGGTATTTTCCGACGATAGCGGATATTATCATCTGCTTTGCAAGGGACTGGCTGGCGTATGCAATTCTGATTGCCAAGGTCTTGCAGGGGGAAATGGATGTTGCGGAGTTTACGCTGTATCTCGGGATCGTAGCGGGATTCTCAAACTGGATTTATCAGCTTTCATTCTCGTTCAGCAACTTGCGGAAAGCCGGTCATGAATTCAACGATTATAATGAGTTCATGGCAACGGAGGATATGTTCCGTCGGGAACCGGAGAATGAAGAGGCTGTAAAGGTGTTACAGAAGACACCGAAGATAGAATTTCGTAACGTATCGTTTACTTATGAAGGCAGTGATACGCCGGTCATTAAGAACCTTTCTTTTACACTGGAAGCAGGGGAGAAGGTTGCGATGGTCGGACATAACGGTGCCGGAAAGACTACCATTGTAAAGCTGCTGTGCGGTCTGTACCCACCGGATGAAGGGGAGATTCTGATAAACGGAAAGTCCATCAATGAAGTCGGTTTGTACGCATATCAGGATATTATCAGTGTATTGTTTCAGGATACGACCCCGTTAGCATTTACGATTGCGATGAATGTAGCAGCCTGCGGCGAGGAGCAGATGGATAGAGAGAAGGTACGAGAGTGCCTGCGCCGTGCCGGACTGTGGGAGAAGGTTAAACGATTGGAAAAACAGGAAGATACCTATATCTCGCAGGTGTTTGACGAAGGCGGCATCCAGTTATCAGGCGGTGAAGTACAGAAGCTCCTGCTTGCACGTTCCATCTATAAGGAAAGCAGTCTGTTGGTGCTCGACGAGCCGACGTCGGCACTGGACCCGTTGGCGGAGAGCAGAATCTACGAGGAATACAATGTGTTATCACAGGATAAGACCTCGCTGTTTATCTCGCACCGGCTTGCCAGTACGAAGTTCTGTAACCGGATTCTGTTCATGGAGAACGGTCAACTGGTGGAGTCGGGTTCGCATGAGGAACTGATGCAGCTTGGCGGAAAGTACAAGGAAGTGTTTGATATACAGAGTCATTATTACAGGAATGAGGAGGTGGAAGGAGATGAAGTATAGCGGAACGATACGAAAAGTGCTGTCACTGGTAAGAAAACTAAGACCCGGGCACATTACGCTGATTGTAATTACTAAGCTGATATCGACCTTCCGTACCTTCCTTCCGATTGTGTACGGCAGCCGGATACTGGATATGCTGCTGCAAAAATGCGGATTTGTGGCAGTGATGCGGACAGCACTTGAGATGCTGGTACTGGAAGGGGTATTTGGTCTGATTCACTGGGGAATGGAAAAGCTGGTCGGCATCAACCAACGTGCCTTGTCCATAAAGATACAGCAGATAATTTGCGAAAAGACACTGGATATCGATTATGACATTCTGGAAAAGAAGGAAACACTGGAGCTGATCAGTAAAGCAGAGAACGGAATGACTTCGCATGGAGATATTACGCATTTTTGTAATAATCTTGCACGCTTTATCGAAAATATCTGCAGTGCGGTATATGCGCTGGTGCTGCTGATTCCGTTATTCGTTCCGACAGCGTATCAGGGAACGGACAGACTGGCAATCCTGTTGAATCGCGGATACAGTGTACTTTTCTTAATCGCAGTTGCGGGACTGTGTCTTTGCGGAACCACTATGACGAATAAACGGCGCGCGAAAGCACAGCAGGATAGCTTTGAGCAGATTGTTACAAGTAACCGGTTTTTCTCTTATTTTTATTCGATGGTGTTTGATTATGCACAGGGGAAATATATCCGTCTATACAAGCTGCAGCCGCTGATTACAACAGAAAGTGATAAGTGCGCCGCCAGCATGGAGGCAGAGACAAGGCGACTGACGAGGAAACTGATTAAGACAGATTTTGTGCATAGCATCTGCTCATTCTTCCTGCAGTACTCCAGTTATCTGTATGTCGGTCTGAAGGCAGTATATTCGCTGATTAGTGTCGGCAACACGCTTCGCTATATTTCGGCGTATGCGAATCTTGCCGGCAGTATCGGTATGTTGTTCGATGTCTATATCAACATTGATATCCAGAGTAAATATCTTGCGTATTTTTATGACTATATGGAGATAGAAAACAAGCGTTACGAAGGAACACTTCCCATGGAAAAACGCGATGATAGTGAATAAGTAAATGTGCGTATGAGAGTGTCGTTCCGCTATCCGAATACGGACGAGTATGTATTGTCACATGTGAATCCCAAGATAAGTTTGGGTAGCAAGACGGCGGTTGTCGGACCGAACGGAGCCGGGAAAACTACCTTCATCA
>JAZSIB010000196.1:0-2406 GCA_045533585.1 Lachnospiraceae bacterium
AGATGAAGGGTCAGGACAAGGAAGGCACGGAAGGAATGCTGCAAAAGACCGGAATTTTCCTGAACGAAGACGGCTCCGCAGGCACGATACAACATCTGGATTTTGCAGTATAGCGAGTTATGATTTGAAAAATAGTAAGGCCGTGAAACTGTATTACAATCGGAATTTTCGGATTGGGAAAAAATCATTAGTAAAATTTAAAAATACCTTTGAAATATTCCTATAATATGTATATAATATATCTGAATATGTTAAAATCTAAAAGTCGTGTATTCTGATGCAGGAATTGGAAAAGAATAGAAAAGGCTTTTGTGAATAAAATACGGGATTTTATGGTTCAGAACAATACGTGAGGGAATACGGAAAGGAGTAAGAATTATGTTTGGCGGCGATATCGGAATTGATTTGGGAACAGCCAGTGTGCTTGTATATGTAAAGGGAAAAGGTGTTGTATTAAAAGAGCCTTCGGTCGTTGCATTTGACCGCGATACGAATAAGATTAAGGCAATCGGTGAGGAAGCGAGATTGATGCTTGGTAGAACACCGGGCAATATCGTAGCGGTACGTCCGCTTCGTCAGGGCGTTATCTCTAACTACACCGTAACCGAGAAGATGCTCAAGTACTTCATCCAGAAGGCAATCGGCAAGAGCAGATTCCGCGGAGTGGTAAGTGTATGTGTACCGAGCGGCGTTACCGAAGTTGAGAAGAAGGCAGTAGAGGATGCAACCTACGAAGCAGGAGCTAAGAGCGTTGCTATCATCGAGGAGCCGATTGCGGCAGCCATCGGTGCAGGCATCGACATCTCCAGACCTTGCGGTAACATGATCGTGGATATCGGGGGTGGTACGACTGACATCGCAGTTATTTCCCTTGGCGGTACGGTAGCAAGTACTTCCATTAAGATTGCAGGCGATGATTTTGACGAAGCGCTTGTTCGTTATATGAGAAAGCGTCACAACCTTCTGATTGGTGAGCGTACCGCAGAAGATATCAAGATTAAGATTGGTTCCGCATACAGAAGACCGGAGACGGTAGCGATGGATGTGCGCGGACGTAACCTCGTAACCGGTCTTCCGAAGACCATCTCCGTAACCTCGGAAGAGACGGAAGAGGCACTGCGCGGGACGACTTCCCAGATAGTAGAAGCGGTACACAGCGTACTTGAGAAGACTCCGCCGGAATTGGCAGCAGATATTGCGGACCGCGGTATCGTACTGACCGGTGGCGGCTGCCTCCTGTATGGTCTGGAAGAGCTGATTGAAGAAAAGACCGGTATCAATACCATGACGGCAGAGGATCCGATGACTGCAGTAGCAATCGGAACCGGCAAATATGTAGAGTTTATTGCAGAGAGAAAAGACAAACGTTAAGATGAAAATTCTTTCGGGAAAGTGATAGGTGAAGGATGGTCAGAGGATTATATACCGGCTGGACCGGCATGTATAATGAACAGAAACGCCTGGATGTTATTTCAAACAACCTTGCGAACTCCGCAACCGTGGGTTTCAAGAAGGAAGGGGCAACCAGCCAGTCTTTTGATGATGTGCTCACGATAAAGGTGCGGGATGACCATGGAGATTCTTACATCGGCAATATGAGTCTGGGTGTGAAGATTGGTGAGGTGTATACCGATTATTCACAGGGCTCGGTAAGAGAGACCGGCAATACGTATGATATGGCGATTGAAGGCAATGGCTTTTTCACCATTTCCTATACGGATGCCAACGGCAATACCTCGACGCGCTATACCAGAGCGGGCGAATTCATGATTACCAAGGAAGGTTATGTGGTAACCAGCGAAGGACAGCACCTGATGGGCGAGAGCGAGTGGCTTCAGGTTCCCGTGGATGCCGCTGAGGTAGTGATTGATACAGACGGAACGGTGTATGCAGACGGAACTGCAGTGGATGTGGTGAGACTGACTGACTTTGAGAATTACGATTATCTGAAGAAGTTCGGTGAGACGATGTACCAGCCGGTGCAGGGGGCTGTGGAGAAGGAAGCGACGGGCTCGATTCTTCAGGGCTATACCGAACAGTCCAACGTTAACGTAGTCAGTGAGATGGTAAACCTGATTAACATTACCCGTGCATATGAAGCAAACCAGAAGGTGATTAAGGCCATGGATGATTTGCTCCAGATTGATGTAAGCAGCGTGGGTAAGATCTGATAAGAAAGGCAGGGCTGCTATATGGTACGTTCTTTGTGGACTGCGGCATCGGGTATGATTGCGCAGCAGACCAATGTTGATAACATTTCCAACAATATTTCCAATGTAAATACGGTCGGATACAAGAAGCAGACAACGCAGTTCCAGTCGCTTCTGTATGCGAAGCTCCAGACCAAAACCACCGACAACAACGGTGACCCGAAGCCGGTCATCGGCCAGGTTGGTTCCGCTGTGA
>JAZSIB010000229.1:0-2336 GCA_045533585.1 Lachnospiraceae bacterium
TTTGTTCTGGAGAAAATCGTCCGTGCCGCAGAAGTCGGTCCGGATGACTTTGTTGTGGAAATCGGTCCCGGTATCGGCACGCTGACGCAGTACCTGTGCGAAGCTGCCCGCGAAGTCGTTGCGGTTGAGATTGACCGTAACCTGATTCCGATTCTCGAAGGCGACACCCTCTCGGCTTACTCCAATGTCACCGTAATCAACGAAGACATCTTAAAACTTGACCTTCATGCACTCGTAGCAGAGAAAAATGCCGGTCGCCCAATCAAGGTTGTCGCAAATCTGCCTTATTATATCACGACCCCCATCATCATGCAACTTCTTGAAACCGGTGTTCCGCTCGAAAGTATGACCGTTATGGTACAGAAGGAAGTTGCAGAACGCATGCAGGCAAAGCCCGGCACCAAGGACTACGGCGCATTGTCCCTTGCCGTACAGTATTACGCCGAACCGTATCTCGCAGCCAATGTTCCGCAGAACTGCTTTATGCCGCGCCCGAATGTTGCTTCAGCCGTCATCCGTTTGCGCCTGCACGAAACCAAACCGGTACAGTGCAGTGACCCGGCGCTGATGTTCAAGCTCATCCGCGCCTCCTTCAACCAGCGAAGAAAAACGTTGCTGAACGGCCTTTCCAACAGCGCTGAGTTAAACTACTCCAAAGATGAGCTGACACTGGCAATCGAGTCTTGCGGCATCTCCCCTACCGTCCGTGGAGAAGCGCTGACACTGGCTGATTTTGCACAGATTGCAGATGCATTATTAAAATAATCAAAAGCCAACCATGTCCGGTTGGCTTTCTTCATGTTTTCCTGTATATTTACTTAATCATCGTAACCTGTTTGTGAATCTCCTCAATCTCGAACTTCGCACCCGGGAAGCACGGCCACTCACCGGTTTCACCAAGTCCGTCGTTATATCTTCTCGGGATGATGTGCATATGGAAATGTGACACTGTCTGCCCGGCAGACTCATCATTTGCATTCATTACATCAACACCATCATATCCACAATTCTCCGTCAGATGATTCGACACCTTCTTTACGGTATCAATCGTATGTCGCAGTGCGTCATAATTACAATCTAAGATATTCTTGCAATGCTGCTTCGGGATTAACAGAATATGTACGTCTACGTCCTTTGCAATATCCATAAACGAGAGTGTAAACTCATCCTCGTATACCTTGCGGCTCGGAAGCTCGCCTTTGATAATCTTACAGAAAATACAGTTGTCCATTCTATTTACCATGCCTTTCCGGTACCTGCAAACTTAAAGATAATTCATATCTTTTGGCCGCAAGCACAATATTTGCAATGCACATTATACGCCATTCTCTGACCGTACGCAAGAATCCATTACGGTCTGTAGTTCTCTTTATCCACAACCACATACAGATCCGCATGCATTCTGTCTTCAAACCATTTCTTAAGTTCCAAATTGATGTTCCATTTGTCTTCGGGATAGTATCCGTATCTGCGCTTCACATCCCCCATCCGTTCTTCGATGTCAAGCACACCTTCCGCACCTGCCAGCGCATCGCACAACTGGATGAGCCGGTCATAATCGTCCATGGTTATCTTTGCAAGCTCAGTCTGAATCAGCTTGAGCTCTTCCTCGGTCGTATCAATCTTTCCGATATATCCGTCCATGCTTTGATTGTTAAAGGAGTGTGTCAGACAAATACGGGCAACTTCATCGTAGCCCAACGACATCATGTACGAATACCCGTCTGCCACATGCCCCAGATGCCGTCCGCCAAACCGCCTTCCGATGTCGTGCAACAGCCCTACAACATATGCCTTATCCGGATTCATCCCCTCACATCTTGCTGCGATACTCTCCGCGCAATGCGCAGCAACCCGGCAGTGGTCTCCCCACGGTCCCGGGTTGATAGCTTCTGCTTCTTTGATTATTCGTTCTGCTTCTTCTCTTGTTGGAATCATTGGTTCACCTCGTTATGCATAGCGACTCGCCTGTGCCTGCCACATCGTGGCATAAACGCCACCCTGCACAAGCAAATCTTTATGGTTTCCCTGTTCAATCACCTGTCCCTGTTCCATGACATAGATTACATCAGCATCTCTTGTCGTAGACAGACGATGCGATATTGACAGCACAGTCTTCTCCTCTGCCACTTCTTTCATGGCACGGTTTAACTGATACTCCGCAATCGGGTCTAAGGCCGCCGACGGCTCGTCCAGAAGCACCAGTCCGGCATCCTTGTAAAACGCTCTTGCGACTGCCAGCTTCTGTGCCTCTCCACCGGAAAGGTCCGTGCCTTCCTCCGAAAACTCCCGGGTCAGCTCTTGCTGCAACCCTCCGGGAAGCGTTGCAAGTTTTT
>JAZSIB010000020.1:0-2056 GCA_045533585.1 Lachnospiraceae bacterium
TGTTCCTGTATCTTACGTGTGATTTTTTCCAGAACGTTGGCCTCTTCACCACCGCCGAAGACCTGATTTTTCAGGAGCTGCTGGGTAATGGTACTGCCGCCGTAGTCAAAAGAAAGCGTATTGATATTGGAAACGATAGCACGCATGATACCCTGCACGTCGATACCGTTGTGTTCAAAGAAACGGGAGTCTTCCTTAGCGATGAATGCATACTGTACACACTTCGGAATCTCGGAAATATAAACATAGTCACGGTTGGCCTCTGCACCGTAAAGGGTGTCTGCAATGGTGCCGTCACTGTAATAGATCGTAGTCTTATAGGAGGTCGGCTGCAGGTTGATATTGGCAGTAGAGGGGGCATTGTCTGTCATGCCGCGCAGTGCACCGAATCCCGCGAATGCGCCGATGACAACAACGGCGAGTATCAGGATCAGGGAGAGACGGAATGCTGTCACTCGTGCCTTGGAGACCAACCTGGAAGAGGTGGACTTGATTGTGTGTTGTTTTTTTATAATGCCACGTTCGCTGTAATTATTGCTCATATGAATCCTCATTCCATAAACATGATTAAAGCTGAGAAAATTATAGCAAAGAGCCATAAAATCCGCAATTTAAATCTTTGTTACACAGATGTAACGCTTTGTAACATTTTTATTCTGAAAAGATGACCGGAGAACCGTCTAACAGGGCGCAGAAGCAGGGTTCCAAACGCTCTACACGGGATTGACCGGCAGTCTGTTCGTTCCATTTTTTCATAAATGCAGGTTCGGCATCAGGGGTGACAAAGAGGGTACAGGTGACAATGTCGGTATAGTCTGTTGTCAAGAGTTTTAAGTCTGCCTGAGCGGCAAGGTACTGAAGCTTGCCGATGCCGTTGTAGTCGGTCTGAATCATGACGCGGTGTCCGAACTGTTTCTCGATGATGGTGCTGTTTGCAAGACCTGCTTTGACCGCTTCGGTGTAGGCACGGACAAGTCCGCCGGTGCCGAGAAGAGTTCCGCCAAAATACCGGGTTACAACAACGGCAGTGTTGCGCAAGCCTTCGCTAATCAGAACATCGAGCATGGGGCGTCCTGCTGTCTTTGCCGGCTCGCCGTCATCGCTGCACCGCTGCAGTTCAGGGTGAAATCCGATGACATAAGCAGAACAGTTGTGCCGGGCATCCCAGTAGGTTTTTCGCATGCGCTCAATAAAAGCAAGCGCTTCTTCCTCAGTAGTAACGGGAAGAATGTTTGCGATAAAACGGGATTTCTTTTCAATTATTTCACCGGTACCGCCCTGATATACCGTGCGATAGTTTTCCTGTAACATATGTAATCCAATCTATCAGTGTTTTCACTGATGGTAACGATTTTTTGTGTTGAATCTGTGTCGGATACTTGAAAAGTGCCCGTTTTCCAAGTATGATAGTAGATGATTGAAAACGACAGAACGGTATCCACACATAAAATATTATATCAGTCTTGATTGATTTCTACAAGATAGGGTTATCTTGAGTTTCCGCGGCTTGCAATGCAGAAACTGGAATTTGACACAGCAATATCATGTAATGCACTGTTAAAAAGACTGTTTGCAGAAAATGTGTGGCAATGGCGGACACGCGTGTCCGAAAGTGACACACGTTTTCAAAAACTGTCGCTTTTACCAGTGTGTGAATGATATGCTTGTCAAATTCCAAGTTTAAATTGCGGGACGCGGAAACTCCGGAACGTGATGGAGTACAAAAATGGATTTGTTTGATTATATGAAGGAAAAGAATACCGAGAAGGAATCGCCACTAGCTTCACGGCTTCGTCCGAGAACGTTAGACGAGGTGGTGGGACAGGAGCATATCATCGGAAAAGGAACGCTCCTGTACCGTGCGATAAAGGCGGACAAGCTGCAGTCGATTCTCTTCTACGGACCACCGGGTACCGGCAAGACGACGCTTGCTAAGGTGATTGCCAATACGACAAGTGCTGAGTTTCGTCAGATTAATGCTACCTCTTCCGGCAAAAAGGATATGGAAGAAGTGGTGGACGAGGCAAAGAAAACGCTTGCCATGTACGGGAAGCGT
>JAZSIB010000169.1:0-5268 GCA_045533585.1 Lachnospiraceae bacterium
TGCGTTCCGCATCACGACCGGTGTATCTTCCGCAGGTGATGAAAGAGAAGCATTAAAGGATGTATTTGATTTTGACAATCTTTCTTCTTCCCAGAAAACCAAGGTGAATACTTTGCTGGATAATCTGCGTACGGCAAGCCTGGAAGGTGATACGGACGCCTTACAGGAAGCAGAAGAAGCGTTGTCGGACTATCTTACCACCTTACAGACGGATAAGATTAAGAAGGAAACGGAAGAAGCATACCGCGCAACGCTTGAGAAGGAAGAGGACTTCAGTCAGGAAGCTCTGGATGCGAAGATAGAAGAAGCTCTGAAGAATGCAGAATCGCAGTTGACGGAGAAAGCAACGGCACTTGGCACGGCGATTGGCAATTATGAGAATGCAATCGAGGATGAATCTCTTACCGCAGCAAACGATGGTGGTCTGAAGAATCTCGGTCTGTCTGACGTTGATTTTACGGTGGATGCAGACGGCGAAATCAGCTACAGCGAATTGGACGCAAGCAGCGGCGCATCACTTGTAAAGGCATCCGATGGTTGGATTACCTACAACGGTGCAAAGTTCGAGGCTTCCTCTAACAACTATACCATCAATGGGTTGAACTTTACCGCCAATGCCGTAACAGCAGAAGGAGAAGCGATTACTGTTACCGTAAACAAAGATGTGGATGCGGTATATGACAAGGTAAAGAACTTCATCAAGCAGTACAACGAGCTTCTGGAAGAAATGAATAAGCTCTATGACGCTGACAGTGCAAAAGGATATGATATCCTGACGGATGAAGAGCGCGAGGCGATGACGGAAGAGCAGATTGAGAAGTGGGAAAACAAGATCAAGGATTCTCTGCTTCGCCGTGATGATTCCCTTGGTTCTCTTCTGAACACGATGAAGACCACTTTGGCAAAGAGCGTGAACGTTAACGGTAAGAACTATGCTCTGTCCTCCTTCGGTATTGTGACAAGTGATTACAAGGAGAAGGGCAAGCTTCATCTGTTGGGTGACAACGAGGATACTTACGGTAAGGATTATGGGGATAAGCTGAAGGCTGCATTGTCCGAAGATGCTGATACCGTGATGAAGGTGCTTTCAGGTGTGACGAAAGAACTGTATGACAACATGAATGAGAAGATGAAAACTTCTACGATCAGCAGCGCATTGACCTTCTACAATGACAAGCAGATGGATAAAACAATGAAGACATACAAGGATGATTTGTCGACCTTAGAGAAACGTTTGTTGGAGATTGAAGACCGTTATTACAAGCAGTTTACTGCTATGGAAGTGGCAATGTCGAAACTGAACTCGCAGCAGAGTTCACTTGGCTCGTTCTTTAATACCGGCATGTAATAAGTATGAAAATAAATTTTCATACGCAAATTTGTGCCTTTGGCTCAAAGTTTGCAAGTGATGAAAAGTCGAGGTGATGGTTATGGCAATGAATGCAGCTCAAATTTATCAGGGAAATCGTATTAACACGGCGTCTCCTGCTGAACTGACTCTGATGTTATATGAAGGTGCAATTAAGTTTTGTAACATTGCAATCGGTGCGTTAGAAAAGGACGATAAGCAGAAGGCGAACGCAAATCTGATTAAAGCACAGAAGATAATCGTAGAGTTCAGAACTACGCTGGACTTCAAATATCCGGTTGCGCAGCAGTTTGATATCGTGTATGATTATATTTACCGCAGACTGGTACAGGCGAATATCAAGAAGGACAAAGAGATTGCAGAGGAAGCGCTGAAGTATATCCGTGAGATGCGGGATACGTGGAAGGAAGTAATGCGCAAGAATCATATCTATGTTGCTTAATATGTAATGCAAAGGCGGTGTGTGATATGCCGCCTTTTTATTTTATAGGAAATTGTGCGTTTTCCATAAAGTAAAACGCTCCGCGAGGAGGCACACTCGCGTGTAAGGAAGATGTTGCTGACGCACGGAAGATGTCCGTTGAGAAAGATGGAGGATGATGGTATGGTTACGGGAAATGATACTTATATCGCAATGCTGAAGGATACACTGGTACAGAAAAAGAAAGTGACGGAAGAGATTCTGTGGGTGACACTGGAGCAGGAGACTGCATTGGCTCCGGAGCTGGAGGATATGGAACGCTTTGATGCACTAATAGAGAAAAAGGAGCCTTTGATTGCGAAGCTGGAACAATTGGATCAGGGATTCTCTGACATCTATGCCAAGGTGCAGGCAAGTCTGACCGGAAAGAAAGATGAGTACAAAACTGAGATACTGGAACTTCAGAAGCTGATTACGGAGATTACGGATATCAGTGTAAAGCTTCAGGCACTGGAGGAGAGCAATCGCCGGATGCTGGAAAAGTATCTGCTTGAGAAAAAGCAGCAGATAAAGACAGTGAAGAAGAACAGCCGTACCGCAAGTGCGTATTACAAGGCGATGGCAGGCGGGACGCAGGATGAGGCGTTGTTTATGGACAAACGGAAATGACTGTTGTCATTTCCGTTCACGAAAGTGATTTGAGGAATCACTTTCGTTAGAAATGTCTAAGGGTTATTTCGCAGGATGGTTGTAAAATTAAAAAATAAAAAAGTTTTTAAAATGCTATAAAGTTTTTTAAAACTACTCCGATATACTGAGTGTAAGCAAACAACAACTGCTTACATAAAACAATACCAACACTACCAAACCAAAAAATCAAAGTAAGACAAGAAACAAGGTTTTACAACTCGTGTAAGATGTGATATCATCTACACAAAACAAATCAACCGGCAGCAACGGATGCTGCTGTGAAATTCAAGGAGGAAACTATATGATTATTCAACACAACATGACAGCGTACAATACCAACAGACAGCTTGGTATCACCAATGGCAACTTAGCAAAGGCTTCTGAGAAGCTCTCCAGCGGTTACAGAATCAACCGTGCAGGCGATGACGCAGCTGGTCTATCCATCTCCGAGAAGATGAGAGGTCAGATTCGTGGTCTTGAGCAGGCTTCCACCAACGCACAGGACGGTATCTCCCTTATCCAGACTGCAGAAGGTGCTTTGAACGAGATTCACGCTATCATTCAGAGACAGAGAGAACTTACTGTACAGGCAGCAAACGATACAAACGTTACGGAAGATCGTGATGCAATCCAGGCAGAGATCACTCAGCTGAATGATGAGATCGACCGTATTGCACAGCAGACAGAGTTCAATACCATGACTCTTTTGGATGCACAGGGCGGAAGTGCCGGTGATGGCGTTTTCAACTTCCAGGTTGGTGCGAATTCCAATCAGAACATTACAGTTCAGATTTTAGACATGCAGGCAGCTAACATCGGTGATGGTGCTGCG
This sequence comes from Lachnospiraceae bacterium, assembly GCA_045533585.1. Classification (GTDB taxonomy): domain Bacteria; phylum Bacillota; class Clostridia; order Lachnospirales; family Lachnospiraceae; genus SZUA-448. The sequence continues at coordinate 3,313 of JAZSIB010000169.1, forward strand.
GATCTCACACAGGTTAATGTCGGTGGCGGCACTGAATATTCTGATATTACTGCATTCCTTGATGAGTATGATGCTGCACTTGAAGCTGTTTCCAAGCAGCGTTCTGACCTCGGTGCTGTTCAGAACCGTCTTGAGCACACCATTGCTAACGCAGACAACACTGCTGAGAACTTACAGGCAGCTGAGTCCCGTATCCGTGATATCGATATGGCTGAAGAAATGGTTAAGTACAGCAAGGATACCATCCTTCAGCAGGCAGCTCAGTCTATGCTGGCTCAGGCTAATCAGGCTACTCAGGGTGTTCTCTCCCTGTTACAGTAATTGCTGTACAGTCATAGTTGAATCGTTTATCAACTTAATGAAGTACTTCGAAGGACCGGTCAATGACCGGTCCTTTTACTAGTTTGCGCGTAGGAGCGAATAAGAGTGGAATACCCGAGCAAATTGCGTTTTAATGGTAAGCAGTGTGGTAAATCAAAGTTATGAGGCTATATTACAGGCGGCAGTAAAGCGGAAATATGCCTTGAAAATAGTAGGGTTTGTGCATATAATAATTATGGGAATATGGATATCCATAGTGAAGTTCGAATTTGAAGGAAGGGGGATGATACCATGGTTGCGAAGGAAGCTGTAACAATTAATGTTCCGGTAGGTATGTCTAAATATTTGACTTCTGTAAATGCAGAAACAGAGATTATCAGAAATGCACTTTTATTGTATCCATATATTTTAAATCAAACCATTTCGCACGGTCGTGCTGCAGAAATACTTGGCATTATGAAATCGGAATTGATTGATATTTATGATGACTTGGGCTATTCGTATTTTGATAAGATTATGGATTCTCTTGATTCTGAACTGGAAGTATATAGACGACTTAAAAAAGGGGAGGCGGAGGCATGATAGTTGTATCTGACACAACACCACTGATTTCGTTTCTTAAAATAGGTCATATTAGTTTGCTGGAAAAGCTTTTTGGCAGGGTGTTCATTCCTCAGGCGGTATATCGTGAACTTTCGGCAAATGTAAAGTATCAACACGAGGCGTTGCAGATTGCACAAAGTAACTTGTATTGTAATGAATAGGTGAAACATGAGAAAATTAGGGGAAATTATTTCTGATATCGAAAATGGACGCGCTACTCTGATAGAGCATGATTTAATAGAAGAGCAAGATATACATAGGAATGTATTATCTATAGTAGTATCAGTATATAATGAAGAAGCGAATCTGGCACGCTTTTTGGAAGTGACTTCCGGTGTGTTGCAGCCGGCTTTAACAACGGCTGAGTGGGATTACGAACTGATTTTTGTAAATGACGGAAGTATCGATAGGAGTCGTATCATATTGGACAGCTTTGTGGAGTCAGACAAGCACTGCCGCGTGATACATTTCTCAAGGAATTTCGGTCATGAGGCTGCGATGATCGCGGGCATTGACCATGCGAAGGGTGACTTTATCGTGTGCATGGATGCTGACCTGCAGAATCCACCGGAATTATTACCGGAGATGGTGGACAAGTTTTTAGCCGGTTCCGATATTGTGCTGATGGCGCGGGAGGAGAATAAAGATGCGGGGGTGATGAAGAAGTTAACTTCGGGATTGTTCTACGGAGTGTTAAACTTTTTATCCGGAGTGAAGTTCGAGCGGAATGTATCCGATTTCTTTGGTATTTCGAAGCGAGCAGCGGATGTACTGCGTAAGGATTACCGGGAAAAGAATCGGTATTTACGTGGGTATATCCAGCAGATAGGATTCTCAAAGACTGTAATCGAGTATGTGGCACCGGAGCGCTTTGCCGGACAGAGTAAATATACGATGAAGTCGCTGTTCCGTATTGCAATGAATACGCTGAATTGCTTTTCCGTGACGCCGATGCGTGTCGGTGCTGTGGCAGCAGGCATCACACTTGTGATGACGGTGTTCAGCTTTGCGTATTATATTGGGTTCTATGTT
>JAZSIB010000047.1:0-2325 GCA_045533585.1 Lachnospiraceae bacterium
GGTTCGTACACCTGTCTTCGTAAGGAAATTGTTCGTATCAATCATAATACCGGCATACATGGCATCTGCCTCAACCGGCTTTATCTTCAGACCGTCACTGACATACTGCAGAATCTCTGCAACCATCTCACACGCAGAAGATGCAAACGGTTCGATATAAGAGAGCACAGCATTCTCCGGTGTCTCTCCCGTCTGTCTGTGGTGATCCAAAATTACAACACTGTCCGAACGCTCCACCAGCTCCGGTGCTTCGGTATAGCTTGCACGATTTACATCCACCATAACCAGAAGCGTATTGCTGTTCAACAATGCCACTGCCTCCGCACTGTTTACAAACAAATCCTCCTCATAGTCCGGATTGTTTACAAAACGGTTCATCATCGGCCGCAGGGAAGTCGTTACTTCATTAATCACAATATGAGCCTTTTTGTTTAATGTCTTTGCAATACGATACACACCGATTGCTGCACCAAGCGAATCAATGTCTGCGATGGAATGTCCCATCACAAGCAGCTCATCCTTGCCTTCTACCAGTTCTCGGAACGCATGCGCCTTCACGCGTGCCTTTACACGGGTATTTTTCTCTACCGATACACTCTTGCCGCCGTAATAATAGGTGTTCTCTCCATCCTTCATAACAGCCTGGTCACCGCCACGACCGAGCGCAAGATCAATCGCCGCTCTCGCCTGTGCATAACCCTTGGCAAAATTATCGGTATCGGCACTCAGGCCCAGACTGATAGTAACCGGAAGTTCATTGCCGATATTGACACTGCGTACCTCATCCAGAATCGGAAAACGGGTAGAGCGAAGCTGTGCCAGATACTTACTCTTAAACACAAAGATATACTTATCTTTTTCCAGCTTTTTGATAATTGCGTCAATCGGCTGCATGCATTTATTAATCTTACGGTCAATCAACGCGGTCAGCATGGAACGTCTTACCTCATCCACACTTTCCAATACTTCTTCATAATTATCAATATATAACAACGCAACCACTAACTTCTGGTCTGCAAGTTCTTTTTTCAGATACATGTTCTCAGTCTCATCCCAGAGATACATGGTTACCAGACTGGTCTGTCTTCCGTTCTCGCGAATATCCGCAAGATAACTCCAATAAACATCTTCCTTCAAGTCAGATGCCATTACACGACGAAACTGAGCGATAAAATTTTTATTTCCATGCAGAATATGCAACTCGGTATCCTGCTCATCACCCGGCAGCATGCCTGCGTCAATACCATCAAACAATTGAAAGACCGGTTGTCTTGCCGCACGTTCAATCTCAGCAATCTCAGCAAAACTATCGTTTATCCACAACAAATGACCGTCCATATCGATTACTGCCATCGGCACCTTCATCTCCTGCATCAGCCGCTTATGGACGTGACCGTAATCCGACGCAAAACGAACCAGATCCGACACAACCTTCGGGCGCTGAATCAGATAGATTAAAAGAATACAGAACCCATAAAGAGTAGCGAAACTGACGGTCACCAATCCGGCACGGGAATCCACCAAGGTAACTCCAAGCGCCATCACATATAACATTGGTATCAATATAACGGGCCAAAACAGATACAACCGTAAAGCACCTTTTAATTTCAGATTTTTCTTTTTTTTCATTCAGACTCCGGTTTCTGTTGCACGACAGCTTCTTCCTGCAACCTTATTGCCTGTATGTAACTTTATTTTGTCCAAAAAACGGGCATTAACAGAAGCATTATAGCACAGACCGGGTCAAAATGCAAGAAAACAGGAACCCCGAAAGGTTCCTGTCAGTAATCTGTGAATTATTCTACTACGTACGGAAGCAGGGACATATGACGTGCACGCTTTACAGCTACAGTCAATGCTCTCTGGTGCTTTGCACAGTTTCCGCTGATTCTTCTCGGAAGAATCTTACCTCTCTCCGAGATGAACTTTCTAAGCTTGTTGGTATCTTTATAATCTACCCAAGTGTAGTTCTTATCTGCACAGAAGATACAGATTTTCTTTCTTCTGCGGATCGGCTTCTTCTTAAAATCTGCACGATCTTCACGATTGCCTTTATCATTCTTATTGAACGGCATTGCTTTTTCCTCCTTATCCGATTCTGTTCATTAATTGAACGGTAATTCATCATCGATTCCGTCGGGGATACTCATAAATCCGTCTCCCGCGGGTGCCGGCTGGCTCGGTGCGGCAGGTCTGCTGTAACCGCCACCAATCTCCAGTGCGCGGGATACATTCTTGCTCTCGGCAAATTCCTGTTCGTCTACCATGACTTGAACGCTGTATACCATCTGACCTTCACGGTTGGTATAATTATCGTTCTGAATA
>JAZSIB010000094.1:0-7257 GCA_045533585.1 Lachnospiraceae bacterium
AGAGATACAGTGAGCTTTTTAGCAGTTGGACAAGGAGATTGCTCCGTTGTACGAAGTAGTAACGGCAACACGTATTTGATTGATTGTGGCAGTTCTTCGGTAAAAGAAGTTGGAGAATACCGCCTGAAACCGAGGTTGAAGTATCACGGTTAAGCAAGTTTGGAGACGGTATTCTTAAGTCATCCGGATTCGGACCATACAAATGGTGTAATGGAGTTGCTGGAGGAGACGAATGCACCGGGCGACTGGTATCGCGGAGATATTCAGATAGGGAATCTTGTATTGCCGACTGCATATAGGGAAGATACAGAGGCGGTTGTTGCAAAAGCCGGGAAGACTGCGGAGTCTCAAGAAGACAATCAAAGCGAAGAAAAGGGATTTGCAGCAATATATAAGCGTGCATGTGAAGTCGGTATCTCGGTTCATTGGTTTGACACCGGGGATAAAGTGACGGAAGAAGGGGTTTCATTTACCTGTCTGCATCCATATCAGGATTATCCTACATACGATACGAATGATGCCTCCATGGTGCTGATGTTGGAGGGGCGGGATACGGTGGTCTTTTTTACCGGGGATGTCGGTGTGACAGGAGAAGAGAGGGTGATGCAGACGCTAACCGGCATTGCAGAAGAACAAAAAGTATTATTGAAAGTTGCTCATCACGGTTCGAAGAATTCTACTTCGACGGAGTTTCTTGAGCTGGTACGACCGGATGTCTCTGTGATATCCTGCGGAAGAGATAACCGCTTCGGACATCCACATGAAGAAACCTTGCAACGTTTGCAGCAAATCGGAAGCAGGGTGTTCACAACAATGGATAAAGGGACAGTCACAATGCATATAATACAGAATAAGTGAAGAAAAGAGCGTGAAACCTCTCGAAATTTTCGCAAAACATGAAAAAAAGGTGGAACAAGACAAGATTGTATGCTATAATGGAAGAAATAGTAACATGATAGTGTAAGAATAAATTTCGCATACGTCGGAATTAAGAGGATGAACAATGCGGTGTAGCGGAAGGAGTGTGGAGATGAAGACGAAGGAAGTATTTCACAAAACAGAAGATGATATCAATATTTATCTGGAGGATAAAGAATATACTGCAAATACATATGTCATGAAATGTTTTTCGACTTCCATGATATTGTATCTGGTAACGGTTATATTGAATCTTTTTGGGATATTTATTGTAGAGCGCAGTCTGATGTTGGGGGGATTTCTACCCTCAATAGTGATTTATCTGATTGTATATGTTGTGACCAGAAGAGTATCGTTGTCTGATGCATGGGTGAAGTATTTTGTCCTCTCAGGTATTGTGTTGGTGAACACCGTTATGGGTGTCACAATTACATATCATGTAGTGCTGCTATCGGTGCTTCCGTTTCTATATGCGATGCTGTATTCGTCAAAGCGGGTGATGAATTATGTTTACATACTGACCGCAATCAGTACGGTGATTGTCGTGTACGGCGGATATTTTTTCGGCTTGTGCGATGCTAATATGGCAGTGTTGACAGCCGGAAAGTTGCAGGACTATGTAATTGACGGAGTATTTCAGTTAACACTGCTTAATCCGAATCCTGTGGTGAATCTTGGATTGTACTATGTAGTTCCGCGCTGTCTGATTTATAGTGTGTTTGTAATAATTTGTAACAGTATCTTTAAGATTGTCAGCGGTAGTCTGGAAAAAGCAAAATTAACGACGGAACTGGAAAAAGCGAAGGATGAGGCAGAACGTGCCAATCAGGCAAAGACACAGTTCCTTGCAAGAATGTCACATGAAATCCGGACACCGATTAATGCGGTGCTCGGAATGAATGAGATGATATTGGAGGAGAGTACCGAGGAAGGCGTGAAGAATTACGCCCATGATGTAAAAGACTCTTCCATGCTGTTGCTTAGTATAGTGAATGATTTGCTGGATTCCTCAAAGATTGAGTCCGGAAAGATGGAGCTGGTTGAAGACCGGTATGAGATGGGGAGTCTGTTGAATGATCTCTACAATATGAGTAGTATCAAGGCAAAGGAGAAAAAGCTTGATCTGCAGTTTGAGATAGATTCCCGGATGCCGAGAGGGTACATCGGTGATGAGAAGCGAATTAAGCAGGTTGTGTTGAACCTCCTGACAAACGCAGTAAAATATACGCATAAAGGTTCTGTGACAATGACGGTTCGCTGTGAAAACATTACGGAGGATACCGCAAGATTAGTTTTTGCAGTAAAAGACAGCGGAATCGGTATCAAACCAGAGGATATGGAAAAGTTGACCGGTGAATTCCAGCGTCTGGATCTCGTGCGAAACAAAAATATTGAAGGCACCGGCCTTGGACTTAATATTGTACGCCAGTTCCTGAAGCTGATGGGAACTGAGCTGCAGGTACAAAGTGAATATGAAAAGGGCAGTGTTTTTTCATTTGAGCTGCAACAAAGAATCGTAAACAGTGCGCCGCTCGGGGATTTTCGTAAGCGTTTGTTACAGGGCAACGATGATAAGAAGAGAATTACGTATACTGCACCGGAGGCAAAGGTTCTGGTCGTTGATGACAGTCTGATGAATCTGAAGGTATTTGCAGCACTGATGAAGGGCTCCAAAGCACAGCTTGTGGAAGCTTCCAACGGTATAGAATGTCTGGAACTTTTGCGACAGCAGAAGTTTGATCTGGTGTTCCTTGACCATATGATGCCTGGGATGGATGGCATTGATGTTTTACATGTAATCAAGGAAGAAAAACTTTGTGAAGGTACCTCTGTTATTATGTTGACTGCAAATGCAATTGTCGGTGAGAGGGACAAATACCTTGCGATGGGATTTGATGATTTCTTATCGAAGCCGATTCTCCCATATGTGCTGGATCGTATGATAGTAAAACACTTGCCAAAAGAAAAGTTGAATGTAACGGAATAAAGAAATGTCCGTGTCAGACAGTCAAATTGAGTGCTTTGTCTGTGTACGGAAAAAACAAGGCATATTACATAATAAAATGTGTAAATTAATTCATTTTTCATGTAAGTTTTGGGTGGACAAACAGTGCTTTCGTGTGTTATCTTTTAAGGCAAGGCATTTTTGAGAGGAAGGATATAACTATGAAAGACTATCGTTCTATGACAAAGGAAGAACTGCTTGCATTACAGGAGCAGTTACAGAAAGAATATAAAGCGTTTCAGGATCAGGGATTGAAGCTTGATATGTCCAGAGGAAAGCCGTCGGAAGAACAGCTTGATATTTCCATGGGTATGCTGGATGTACTGAACGCAGATACCGATTTGATTTGTGATGCAGGTTTTGATTGTAGAAACTACGGTGTTCTGCAGGGCATCAATGAAGCAAGAGAACTGCTGGCACAGCTCAGTGAAGTACCGGCAGAAAATATTATCATTTACGGTAACTCCAGTTTGAACATTATGTACGATACCATTGCACGCTCTTTTACTCACGGTGTTATGGGATATACCCCTTGGTGCAAGCAGGACAAGGTGAAGTTCCTTTGTCCGGTACCGGGTTATGACAGACATTTTGCAATTACCGAGTATTTCGACATTGAGATGATTAATATTCCGATGACCAAGGACGGTCCGGATATGGACATGGTGGAGAAGCTGGTAAGTGAAGATCCGGCTGTTAAGGGTATCTGGTGCGTACCGAAGTATTCCAACCCACAGGGATATACTTATTCTCAGGAGACCGTTCAGCGTTTTGCAAGACTGAAGCCGGCAGCACCGGACTTCCGTCTGTACTGGGATAACGCTTACAGTGTGCATCATCTCTATGATGACGATCAGGACTTCTGCCTGGAGATTCTTGCAGAGTGTGCGAAGGCAGGCAATCCTGACTTAGTATACAAGTTTACTTCGACTTCGAAGATCAGTTTCCCGGGCTCCGGTGTAGCTGCGATTGCAACCTCGAAGAATAATGTGGCAGATATCCTGAAGCAGTTGACCCTGCAGACCATTGGCCACGACAAGGTAAATCAGCTTCGTCATGTGCGGTATTTCCGCGACCTGAATGGAATTCATGAGCACATGAAGAAACATGCAGCAATTCTTCGTCCGAAGTTCGAGCTGCTTTATAAGCTGTTTGATCAGGAACTCGCAGGTACCGGCATTGCAGAATGGACCACTCCGAAGGGCGGATATTTCATCTCCTTCAATGCAATGGAAGGCTGTGCAAAGAAGATTGTGCAGATGGCAAAGGAAGCAGGCGTTGTTCTGACGGCGGCAGGTGCAACCTATCCTTACGGCAAGGACCCGCAGGACAGTAACATCCGTATTGCACCGTCTTATCCGACGGTAGAAGATCTTGCGAAAGCAGGAGAGCTGTTCGTGCTCTGTGTTAAGCTTGCTTCCGTTGAGAAGCTGTTGGCTAAGTGATGAGCGATGACGTTAGAACTGTAGCGAGGTTAGCAAGATATATTTGAAGATGAACATAGGCTGTTGTATCATTATGATACGACAGCCTTATCTAATTAATTATTTGTGCTCAAAACATCAAGTAATCTAAGTAACGCCATGGTAGTATATAGTAAAATCATGATTTTGAAGAAGGAGGCAGCAGTACGATGAATAACTTCATGGTCTTAACCGAATCGATTAACTTCATAGAAGACAATCTTTGCGAACCGATCACTCGCGAAGACATCGCAGCACACTGTTATGTTTCCTTATCAAAGCTCGAGAAGTTGTTCCGTTACGCGCTTCACATCAGCATCAAAGATTATATTTCGAGACGCCGTATGACACAGGCCGCCAAGGATATCAAGGCAGATGCCGGTACGGTTACGGAGCTGGCGATGAAGTACCAGTTTAATTCCGTCGAAGTATTTTCCCGCTGCTTTAAGCGTGTATGGAACGTATTGCCTTCCGAGTTTAATGAACACAGAAAATTTGCGGATTTGTTTCCGCGCATTAACTATTCAAAATCAGAGGGAGAGACAACTATGGCAAAGAAGATTGATTACAGTGAAGTATATGAATATTTGCGTTCCATGAAGGGCAGCTATGTATTATGTTTTGATATGGTATATCTGAGCAAATTAAACGAGATATCTCATAAACTTGGCGATATCGCGATTCTTGAGCAGGTGGCGCGTATCGAGGAAGCTGCAACCGATGATATGCTGATGTTCCGCGTTGGCGGTGACGAGTTTGTACTCGTAACCGGACTTACCGACATTGCTAAGGCAGAGGAGATTCGCCAAACTGTACTTGCAAAGAATGGCAATACGGTCAAGTTCGAGGGCAAGGAATATCCGGTATCTCTGTATTGCGGTATTACGCAGATTCCGGACCATCTGCGTTATTCTGAATTCTATTCGGAAGTATATGGCGCGATTATGCTGGACAGAAAAAGAGTGTATGGGGAGAATGAGTAATATAATAAGAGTAAAGAGTTATATAATAGGTCGCTACGGAAATCCGTGGCGGCTTTTGCTATAAGTCAAGAAATGATGCAACACTGATGATTCTTGGTTCTGTAACGGAGGATTCTAAAAAATCTTTATCACCGGTCAAAAAAAATCCGCATTGGATGCTAATGCTGCGCGTAAAATAGGGCGGTCTTTCGGGTCGCGGATTTTGTATTCTGCATCTTGAAATTTGGTAGGAGTTGAAACTACTTGAATTACAGACAGGGCGGTATAAAGAAATGCTTTCAACTCCAGCATACGATGTGGAAACTTTTCTTGAAATTTTCTATGTAATTCGTCAATTATATAATTACATGTAATTGGCTGGTATGGTGGAGTCAGTGCTTTAACTAAAGCTTCAGCGGCTCGTCCATTAGGAAATAGAGCCGCTGAAATAAAGATGTTGGTATCGATCATTACCTTCATTGTGCTTCCTCTCGGCGGGAGTTAGTAATCCAGTTTGCAATCTCTTCTTCGGTGGCAAAACCTGCGGATTTTGCTTCACCTGCTAACTGCTCTTGAAATTTAGTTAATGCGTATACCGCAGAATTTACAACACGGACATTATTTCCGTCTACAATAAACGTGACACGGTCTCCGGTCTCAATACCAAGAACTGCCCGCACGTTCTTAGGGATGGTTACCTGTCCTTTTGCCATAACCCGTGCATCGTTAACAAATACTGTATTATTCATATGTTTTATCCTCCAAATAATTAGTCAAAGTAGGAAAGTAGGGAAATCCTACTTTTATTATATGTGGATATTTTAATTTTATCAAGTGAAATTAATGGTATCAGCAGTAGAATATCATAAGAGTAATATGAAATATGTCGAAACAAGTAGTTAGAGGAAATAAGTCATGTTATAATATAAGCAGATATCGAATGTAAAAAGGTGGCAGGAGAAAATGAAATGGAACACTTGAACGGAAATCTATATATACGTGATATCAGAATATCAAAGGAAATTCCGAAAAACAATTATCTCAACAAATTACCGGTAGTGTGCAATCTGCGTGAAATGGGGAAATTGCAGTTTAATAAAAATGTAACATTTCTTGTAGGGGAAAACGGAATCGGTAAGTCTACTCTTATCGAGGGCATTGCGGTTGCAATGGGATTCAATCCGGAAGGCGGAACCGTAAACTTCAACTTTTCCACAAATGACTCACACTCGGATTTGCACGAATACCTTACAGTGTGCAGAGGATATAAGCGTCACAGAGATGGATTTTTCCTGCGTGCGGAGAGCTTTTATAACGTAGCATCTAATATAGATGGGATGGATGCGGAACCGGCAGGAACTCCGCCAATTATTGCAAGTTATGGTGGTATATCGTTACATAAACAGTCACACGGAGAAAGCTTTATGGCTTTAGTGGAAAATCGTTTTGGTGGAAATGGACTGTACATATTGGATGAACCGGAAGCGGCGCTGTCACCGACGCGGCTTATGCGCTTAATGGTTTATATGAAGAAATTAGTGGACAGGAGTTCGCAATTCATCATTTCAACGCATTCTCCGATACTGATGACATTTCCGGATGCGGAAGTGTTGGAGATAACAGAGAAAGGAATTAAGTCTGTTAATTATAAAGATACGGAGCACTATATTGTGACAAAGCGGTTTATGGATGCGCCGGAGAGGATGGTTGAAAGTTTGTTGGGGGATGAAGGGGCTTGACAACCCCGCGCAAAAGTCCTATACTAGGTAAAAATCAGAAAGAATGGTAACGGTTATGACTTTGTTTGTTATGAACAATCGATTTTACTTTAGTTGCCGGACTGTCTCTCCCGTGAAGTAACGAACAGGATAGATAGCCCGCTTTTCGGCATGTCTTTGGACAATACGAA